>JANQRM010000475.1 GCA_028284565.1 Anaerolineae bacterium
CCGGGCATGACAGCCGAGTCGATTGATAAGGTCGCGCGTGATCACATCACACAGGCAGGTTATGGAACCTATTTTCTGCATCGCACCGGACATGGCTTAGGCTTTGATATTCATGAGCCACCCTATTTAGTGGGAGGTGATAAGACGGTCTTGGAAGAAGGCATGGTCTTTAGCATCGAGCCGGGGATTTATCTACCGGGTAAATTCGGTGTTCGCATCGAGGATATTGTGACGGTGACGAGCGACGGCGCACGACGGTTTAATCTGTCGTCGCATGACCTTCGGATTATCGAATCTTAGGAGGCGATGAGTATTGATAACAGATAAATGGGTTCAGACAATTCGTCATATCCTGTAATGAATGCTTACTGATATAATGAGACTTTTGAGAATGAAACTTGAACATCATGAGTAAGCATAAAGACCATCAGGAGTGAAGAATGTCCTCAGAGTTTATGTTACAGCAGGTTAAAAAGGTTCGCATATCTGATACCGTTGTGGATCAGATTTTGTCTCTCATCGAAAATGGGCAATTAAATGTCGGCGACCAACTCCCTGGTGAACGCGACCTTGTGAGTCAGCTTGGGGTTGGACGTGCATCAGTGAGGGAAGCCCTCCGCATCCTCGAAGCTCAAGGTTTGGTGGAAGTTCGTCCCGGTATCGGCACTTTTATCACCGATGATGTTGCAACTGGGGACGAAGCGATTTTGCAATGGTTTCAGCAACATGCAGATGAAGTCCTGCATATGGTCGAGGTCCGCGAGGCATTGGATCGACAAGCGGCGATGCTAGCGGCTGGGCGTATCTCAGCCACTCAAATCGCTGAATTGCACAAGAATATCGAACAACAATTCGCCTGTCTGCACGAAAAGGATACCGAACAATTGGTTCAGCTCGATCACAAATTTCATCATCTGATTGCTGAGGCAAGCGGGAATGAGTTACTGATGCAACTCATCACTAGCATTATTGAAGCCATGATTAACCCAAGGCGTTCTGTATTGCATACAGCAGGGCGTGCTGAAGAATCCGTCCAGCAACATCGTGCCATCGTCTTAGCCATTGAATCAGGTGATCCACAATCGGCAGAAGTTGCAGTGCAAAATCATATTGACAGTGTCCGCTCGGCTATCTTGATGCTCAGAGACAAAAAAACACGAAAGACCAGTGACTAAGCAATCGAAATGGATAAACCGCAATGAGTGATATAGAACGTGTCGTCGTTTTAGGAGCAGGTCCGGGGGGCATGGCATGTGCCGCCGCACTCGCCAAACGGGGTTTTCATGTCGCCCTATACAATCGCGGTCAAGAACGCATTGCCGCTATTCAACAACAAGGGGGAATCGAACTTGAAGGCGATTTAGGCGAGCATATGATTCCTGTTCCCATCATCACCACCGACATCGCAGAAGCAATGGTTGATGCGCAACTAATCCTCATTGCCGTACCAGCCTACGGGCAAGTCACGATGCTCCAAGCCACGCTCCCTCATCTCAAAGCAGGACAAATCATTTTACTCCTCACGGGTTCCTGTGGTTCGTTGGAGGTCGCACCCTTAATCCAAGAAGCTGGACATTCGCTCGATGACGTTCTCTTGGGCGAAACGGTAACCCTCCCACAATCGGCAAGGATGGTAGGGGAGGGCAAACTCCGTATTCGACTCCCGTCTAATCTGCGAACTGCCGCTTTTCCCGGGCGCAATACGGAACGGATGTTAGAGCAAATAGGCGACACGCTGAAGCTCTTTGCCAAACCCAATGTGCTGGACCCCGGACTCAACAACCCCAATTTCATGATCCATCCGGCTCCCATGTTACTGAATTATGCCGCTGTTGAACGGGCTGATGGTTATCTCTCCATCATGAATGAAGGCATGACCGACGGTGTGTTACGTTGTCTTGATGCTGTCGATGAAGAGAAGATGGCATTGCAAAAAACACTCGGACTCGATGTTGTACCCATTGATGATTTGTATCGTGAGACCGGCAGTGGTCCCCATGTCTATCGGACAAAAGGGGAACCCTTCAATTTACGAGACCGCATCTGGGATCGTTACATTACCGAAGATGTTCCCTATGGGACGGTGCTGTATTCATCTTTAGGACAATTACTCGGCATACCCACACCTATTAGCGACGGCATCAATCACATCTTATCTGTTGTCGAACAACAAGATTTTTGTGCGGAAGGGCGAACTGTCGACAAGCTCGGTCTCCAAGATATGAACCTCGAACAAGTCTTACACTTTGTAGAAACAGGTGAGCGTCCTGCCAATTAATTTGAAGGGATCAGAAATATGAAATTCGGGTTTGGTTTTGTCCCACGCATGCCCATTGACGATAGCCTCAAGGTTGTTCAGCGTGGAGAGGAACTCGGCTTTGACATGATCTGGATACCTGACCAGACCTTCTATCGTGACCCTTTTCTTATAATGGGCGTCTGGGCGGCACATACCACATCTGTCGAATTTATGATTGGTGTAACCAACCCGTATACCCGCCATCCCGCACAGGTCGCGCGAACCATTGCCACCGTCGATGAAATCAGCGGCGGACGGGTGAATCTAGGGATTGGTGCGGGCAACCGACGGGAGTTGTTGTTGCCCATGGGCTATGAGCAGACCTCTGCCGCCAATCGCTGTCGCGATATGACCACCATTGTCCGTGCCTTACTTCATGGTGAAACTGTCGAGTATCGAAGTGACTACTTTGTCGCAGATGGTATTAAGCTATCTTGGCAACTCACCCGTCCCGACATACCCATCTATATCGCGGCACGAGGGGCTTTAACGCTGGCAGTCGCTGGAGAAGTCGCGGATGGCGCCGTGGTTGGTGCGCTAGTATCTCCAGATGGGCTTGATTATGCTTTTAATGCCATCCAAAGTGGAGCGCAGAAATCGAACCGGCAAGTCAGTGACATTGCCACCGTCAGTTGGGTCACCTGCCGTGTTACAGATGATTGGGATTCTGTTGAGCCGGGACTTAAGCGGAGTGTCGCGCATATTATTGGGGGTGCACCTATTCCTTTGCTTAAAGCGATTGGCTTAGATGAAGATTATATTTCCGCGATCAAAGCAACCTACCACGAAGGTGGACAAGAAGCCGCGGCAGAGCATGTCACAGAGCATGAAATTGATATGCTCACCATCGTCGGTAGTGCCGATAAAGTCACCAGAAAAATCAAAGCATTGGAAAAGCGCGGGGTCGGTCAAGTTGGAGTCCTACTGACAGAATCCGACGCCGACTCATGTATCGAAGTGATTGAGCGATTAGCCCACGATGTCATGCCCCAATTTCGCTAATTGATGGCTTCACCATGTCTCAATCTCCATCCGTAGCCTTGACCTTTGAAGTCGGTGGCGACCCCCGCATCGCAGAGCAAATGCTAGACATTCTGCGGGATGAACAGGTCAGTACCACCATGTTTGTGGTTGGCAAGTGGATACAGCAACATCCGCATCTCATTAAACGCATGGTCGCCGACGGACATGAAATTGGCAATCATAGCTACTCGCATCCCAATATGACCGAATTAGACGAAGCACACATTGCCGATGAGCTAATTCAAACGGATCAATTAGTTCAAGACTTAACGGGGCAACGCGCATTCCCATGGTTTCGCCCACCCTATGGCGCGATGAATGCCCGAATTGCAGAGATAGTTAAAGCGAATGGCTACCACCTGATTCAACGTGATGCTGTTGATGGAGGGCATTACCCGCTAACTACTACAGCAGAAAGCATCCAACAACGCACATTCGAGCAAGCGCAGGATCAAGCTGTCATCACCTATCATATCCACAACACCAAAACACTAAGCATCTTACCTGAAATAATCCGAGAGCTAAGACGGAGAGGCTTCCAATTTGTCACCTTGTCCATGTTGGACAATATCCTGGCATATACTCCTCGGCGTTCTGATTGTCGGTCACAAAACATTGACCACGGCTATTTGCAGGTTCTATCTTCAACTGCCTCGGCATGGTCGATGAATCTGCTCGACTACGGCACACGCGAGGGTCTGGTGACCTCAGACTCCATTCAACTTGCAAACACGGAAAATTACAAATTGAGTCTCTTGGTTGGCAAACAACACTCAGAGTTACTGTCCCAAAACACGACAAGGCATGTATTGATTATCAATGGGTCAGCCGAATTGCGTTTTACCCAAGCCGATACGAAAACCGCATTGATGAAAGCCGTCGCTCAGCGTGGAGAAATCCTCTTATGGGAAAAGCAAACCAACGTCGCGATCAAAAGTGATGATGCGTGCCTAATTCTGTTGATTGTGGGGTGACCCAGAAAAGATAAGCTACAAAGCACTTTGTCGAGGCTGTTTTCGGTGGAATGAAGTCACAACCGCGGGTTTTGGTGACCGATGATCTCATTATTTACAACATTAGCTCTCGGTAACTGGTCCCGGATGTCGATCATCGACGCAATAAGTATTTGAACAATCGAGCCGAGAATTCACATCAACCTCCACGGCGACGAGAACGGCATATGAAACGTTTCAAATCAAGCGGCCAAGCTCAATTATTTCTATCTGTTTTCCTTGTCATTTATCACTATTTTCATCCCAAGAATCACCAATTTCAAGCCACTCAAAATTGCCATCAGCTTGACCTGTGTTGCCATACTTAGTCTCAATTTATTACTTAGACTTCACGAATCTGTAACCTCATCTTGTCTCCTACTTCTTATTCGCGTTAACTTGACAACGCCTTCACTGTTGTACTCCCTATCTTCATTGAATAACCACAAACATAGAATTTCCGCTACAAAGCCTACATCAAGAGGGGGTGGGGAATAGGTGGGAGTTTCTCAGTTTGTGCCAAAAATAGGGTATCTTTGAGGCAAGGTTGCAAATGAAGTGTTAGGGCGTGCTGATGCAAATAGGTCAGACGATTAAGGGTTATGAACTACAGGAACAGATTGGTGCGGGTGGGTTTGGTGCGATATATCGTGCGTATCAGGTGACGGTTGGTCGCGAGGTGGCGATAAAAGTCATCTTACCTGAGCGCGCCAGCCACCCAGACTTTATCCGTCGATTTGAAGCGGAAGCGCAGATGATTGCCCGCTTGGAAAATCCGTATATTGTGCCGCTGTACGACTACTGGCGGGATCCTGATGGGGCGTATATCGTGATGCGCTGGTTACGCGGAGGTAGCTTACTGGATTTATTGAAATCACAGGGGACGGTATCTGTTGAAGAAACGGTGTTGATAATTGAGCAAATTACTCACGCACTACGAACAGCACATCGCAATAATACTGTTCATCGAGATATTAAGCCGGGCAATATCCTATTGGATGAAGATGGCAACGCTTATCTGGCTGATTTTGGAATTGCGAAAGATCATGCGCTTAAGCAGGGGATTACTGAACTCAACGATTTTATTGGTTCTCCTGATTATTTAGCACCAGAACAAGCACACGGAGACCCTGTTACAGCACAAACAGATGTATATAGTTTAGGTGTTGTGTTATATGAAATGCTTGAGGGGCAACACCCCTTTCCAAATGTCACCACAGTCGAGCGACTCTTTAAGCATCTCAATGAGCCTATACCGCCACTGACTCAGCTCGATGAGCGAATCCGCGATGAAGTTAATCATGTTATTCAGAAGTCAACTGCCAAAGACCCAAGCAAACGTTATGGTGATGTCGTTGCCCTCTCACAAGCCTTGCGCGCGGCAACGGGTTTAGACCGTCCTATCACCTCAGTGAATGTGGTCGAATTGTTGACTCCGCGTGAACAAGAGGTACTAAAGCTGATTATTGATGGCAAGACAAATCGCGAAATTTCCGAAAAGTTGGTTGTCGAAATTTCGACAGTGAAGTGGTACATCAACCAGATTTACCGCAAATTGAATGTTCGCAGTCGGGTGCAAGCCATCGTGAAAGCGCGTGAGCTTGACTTGATTATTTCAGATCGGTTTGCTCATAGCACGAGCGTGAGCCAATTGCCCGAACCCGATAATCCGTATAAAGGGTTAGAAGCCTTCACGCCGGCGGATGCTCAAAGCTTCTTTGGACGCGAAAAGCTGACGAAAAAATTGCTGGCTCGCTTGGACGAAAAAGTTGACTATCAGCGATTTTTAGCAGTGATTGGTCCGAGTGGGAGTGG
>JANQRM010000371.1 GCA_028284565.1 Anaerolineae bacterium
GGCTACCATGTCGCCAACGTCGAGGGCTTGCTCAACATGCCTCAACGTCTGAAGATACAAGACATCGTGGCAATGGGCTTGGTGGATAGAACACATCATTGGCAATATCAACAGACAGGCATTCATGCAGTCTATTCAGCGAATGAGGATTTGGGAGCCTATCTACAACTTTGCTTACAATCTGCCGATGAGACAACACTCACAGATAATCAACTTCACTTTGCATCGGTGGAATTGCAACAGGTGGGCATTGTCCAACTGGCTTTTGAGGATAATAGTCCACGCATCAGTTCGACAGAAGTTCAAGCACTACCAACCAACACGTTACCTAATCCAACCATCTCAGCGACAGTCGATTTTGTGGAAGATGAAGCGCGCTACTATGCCAAAAATCAACCAAAAGGCTAACTATCCGACTTCTTGTGCTTCTTGTCGGTCAGTTCTTTTGCCTGCTGATGATAAGGCACAGCCTGTTGTGGCGATGCCCCACCCACTTGCGAATACAATTCATCCACCTGCTTGGAATCACCCGATTCCAGTACAGACAGCATCTCATTCGAGGACATCTTATTGTAATTATGCGAAGTCTTGGGTATCGCCACGCTCGTAATCAAACGCGATAGCTTCTCACTATCACAATTCGGGCAGATTGGCGTGGCTTCGTCATACGCACCATAAGATTTATAAAAGAGGGTAAAACGATTATCACACTCTTGGCAACGAAATTCATAGCTTGGCATGCAATTTCCTTATCCGTATCAATACGCTTAATCTTACGCCAAATAGATAAAATGACCATTAGATTCCGATTTGCAAATTCGAAAAAGGCTTGACAAAACACAGTGACTGGAACACAGTGATTGGCAGAGAAAGCGAGACCCATGTCCAACAACGAACAACCAACACAACCTGAAGAACCCCAAAAACCCATCCATCCCCTTGATGCGCTACCTCCAGAGCCTGAACCAGCCTATCGTCCGCCCGTCCAGCGCAAGCCTCCTAGTGAAGATCGTCCCATCCTCACCTATATTTTGCTGGGGATTAACGTCCTTATTTTTATTGCGATGTTCGCGTCGGAAGAGTTACGATTTGATTTCTTATTGCAAGGCGCGATTATCCCGGAACTCGTCTTACGCGAAGGACAATGGTATCGTTTACTAACGGGGATGTTCCTCCATGCAGACCCAGCGCATATCTTCTTCAATGGCTACGCCCTATACATTATTGGTGCAACCCTTGAACCGCTTTTTGGACGTTCACGCTATTTAGTCCTCTATTTCTTAGGTGGGTTGGCTGGCTCAGTCTTCAGTGTGACGTTTGGAGAGTATTTAATCCCATCTATAGGCGCATCAGGAGCCGTGTTCGCGCTATTTACTGCCGAAGGGGTGCACTATTACCAACACCGCCATGTCTATAATCCTGCCATTCGTCGCCAACTCCAACAGATTGTCATCTTGATTGTCCTCAACTTTGGTATCGGATTATTATCTGAGCGCATTGACAATTGGGGACATTTTGGTGGTGTAGTGGGCGGATTCTTCCTCACATGGTTTGCGGGCGCACAAATCCCCAAACCCAAAAACCCTGTGAAATCTCTGCAAGAACTAGGGCAAACGGACACCAACCCCATCCGAAACAATCTGCCGTTAGTCGTGATTTACTGTATTGTCTTGATTGCTATCTGCTGGTGGGCGAGCCAGTTTGTCGGTATCGGCACGTAAGGCTTCAATTTCATACTGTAACAGGGCGACTTGCTGGGCGATGTCTTTGTTCTCTTGGGTTAACCGTGTGATGACCGTCGAGAAGTAGAGCAAGAGAAATAGCACAAACAATGCTGCCAAGAGAAACAACAGATTAGGCGGATAAACAATCCCGACTGTCGCCGCTAAGCCATGCAATAAATCCCGCCAGATCCCTACAATCAGCATCACGATGGCAGTAGCTAACCAGAGTAGGGAGTATTCCTCCCGCAATTTCCGCCTGCGCACCAATTCCAGCACAAAGAGCAGAGCGATTACAGATGCACCTACAGCAAAGATAATCGAGCGATCAATCATAATATTTACCAGAGAGACACCATATACAATGAGGCAAGTGTATCACGATTCCAGGGATGACAGAATGTGCCTTGCTTGACAGAGCGATAGGATTTTTGATACGGTTTTTAGGTAGACCAACAGGCAAGGATGTCCGATGGCAGTCAGCAATGCGTCGATATTAGAATCTGAGTTGGAAGTATTACCCCTTGGCGATGCCCAGACGATGGCGCGCTTTTTTCAAATTCTTGCTGACCCGACCCGCATACGTATCGTGAAAGCCCTTGCTGAAGGCGAATGGTGTGTCTCTGACCTTGTGCAAGCACTAAAAATGGATCAACCTGCGGTATCCCACCAACTCAAATACCTTCGAGACAATCAGTTGGTCTCGTATCGAAAAAATGGACGACACGTCTATTACCAACTCAGCGATGAACACGTCCGCACCATCTTATTCGCTGGCTTAGACCACATCATCCAGCATCCACTCGAAGACTAGCATGAGCCTAGCGTAAGGTGATTCGCCAATTGGAGACTCCTAGAATCACACCCCCATCTTTGACAAACAAGACAGGCAAGACAGGGGTTTCAGGGTCAACGAAATCCATAGCGGTGCCAATTTGAGCATCATTGAAGAATACAATCACCGCCCCCGTGTTGAGGTCACGGTCAATCCGTAGACGCGCAATCACAGCATTCACCGCACGTTGAGATAGATAATCCACCTCATTATTCGTGACTTGTCCCAGATTCACAGCCGTCGAGTTGGCGGCTTGGACTTGTATCCCGACGTTGTTGCCATCTTCCGCACTTTCTAGGAGCAAGCCAAAATAGACATCTTCATTTGTGACGACAGCTGGGTTAAAGGTAAGCAAGATGAGTTCAGCTTCTACACGGGTAATTCGAGTCGCCGGGTTATTGCCATAGGCGATTTCTAGGATGTCTTCTGGCAGGCGGATGAACAACACATCATCGTCTGTTTCTGTCCCCACTCCCAAACGCCATGCGTCATCCTGCTGATAGAATACTTCGGGACTCCACGGTAATTCCTCGATATCTTGGTCTGCCAATAAGTCGAGAGCATTTTGTGCGCCACGTAAACCTTCTGGCGGGAGCGTTGGGGTTGGGGTTACGGTGCTAGTTGGCGTGTTCGATGGAGTCGGTGTGATGGATGGTGTATAAGATGCTGTCGGCGTGTCTGTTGGAACAGTGGGAGTCGATGTTGGCGTATTCGTTGGAGTAATCGGTGTTGCAGTATCAGTTGATGCGTGCGTGGTGGGTTCATCCGTTGGAATGGGTGTATCCGTGATGAAGTTGGTCGGTGTCACCTCAGTTGTTTGCGCGACAGAAACTACTTCTGTAGCGGTAGGTGGTTCAGGGGTATCTGTCTGTTCTGCCACTAATAAAGTATCGGCTGTGCCTGTCGTATCCACTGTCGGCGTATCAGTAATCGTTAATTCAATGCCTAAACCACCCTCTGAATTCCCGCCTGCCGCGAGCAAAGCTAATGCCACAACTATCACAATCCCCAACAGCCCGCCCAGTATCACCCCACGTGGAATCCGTCGTCCACCTTGGGGGTCAACAAGCTCAGCATCCACATCACCCAGATAACTTGCGGGAATGTCCGATTCATCGTGGATTTGCGGGATGGGTTCGTCAGTCGGTGGTGCGGGGAATTCAGGCGCGCTTTCTGTGGTATTCACCCAATGGCGATAGAGTGGATAGGCGGGATGACGGTCTAAAAAGACAGCTTGGAAGAGTTCATTAAAGCGTTCCAATTTGCGACTCCGACGAATGGCGTCATCCGTATATACGCCCAAAAAGGTATCATAGGTATCCTGCCAATCACGCATCGTTGCCGTATACTCCTCACCAAGCAAACGAGTGGTGACTTGCACCTGATTATGATGTGCTTCTTGAATAAGAGGATTGGGTTCTTCGTCCCGCTTGTCGATGGCGGTCAGCATCTCACGCGCTTGGACATGGAGTTCGGCGGCTCCAGCTTGCAGATCCATCAACCATGCGCGGTAATGCGTGAGCGTCATCTCGGCGTTTTCTTCTAGTGCTGTCACACCAGTCAGTGCCGATTCGAGTTTCATCCCCGCACCACGGAAATCGGCTTCACTCCATTGTCGAATCGCTACCTGCACATCACGCACGCTTTGAATGCCCGGTGCAAGGGTGTTGGCTTGTGGATTGCTTTCGAGTTGCAGACGTGTCGGTTCGAGTTGGTCAATCGCCTCTCGACTATTGAGTTGATTCAGTAAGTCGGTTGCTTGGGTGATGTCATAGCGGCGGGCGATATAGTCATGCAAAGCACGTCCGACAACATGCCGAGTCGCACGCTCTTCCAATGTTTTGAGTGCGGCTTCGTGCCAGAATTCTGCATCCGATAAATGCCCGTCATGAGCATCCAGTGTTCCAGTGAAGACATACAATAAGTAGAGTATCCGTTGGGCGGCAGTGCTTGTGCGGGCATAGACATTCACCAACCCCCGTGACATTGCACGTAAATACGTATCATTGCTGGGCATCTGTGCGCTGAATTCATCAAGTGTGACTTTTTCCTCGCGGGTGAAAAGCCGTTCCACATCGGCAAGGGCTTTTTGAGTCCGGGCGTTGTTTTCGACACTATGTTGATCCAGCCACGTCCGCGCAATTCGTGAAATATCTTGCAGACGTTGGGCGGCGAATTGTTCAATTTCGTTGCGGGCGATTTCAAAGGCTTGTCCACCGAGATGCTCCGCATCATTGAGTCGTCCTCTATCAAAGGCTTCCCATCCATCTGCTAGGGCGCGACCTAAGCCTCCTGGTACTGAGTGCCGTTCTACATAATTTGCACCGTTGATAATATTCCGCAGTTGATTCAACCACGCCGCAAGGGTAGGACTCAATGTCGTTACAGCTTCGGCGGCATTCGTGAGGGAAGTCATCGACTCAACACGATTACCAGAAATCACCATTTGCCGATAATCCCGCCACGCCGAGTCGGCGATCGTTAAACCATCGACCATCTGCACGAGCATCTCATCGAAGAGACGCTCCACAAAAGTCTTGAGTTCCCCTTGCTTCAGCTTGAGCCAACCTTCTAAATCGGAGCCATCCGCCGCTGGAACATAGGTCTGGCAGGCTTGCAAAATTTCATACAATCTGTCAAGGAATTCCGTGATGCCATCCCAAATCGGGTTTGTCGGGTCAATCAACCGACTGCTTTCTACCGCGCCCTGTGCATCACGCGGACTTGCCGCCGCCTGCTTACCAATGACATGCATGTTATCCGCCAATGCCATCGCCGCGTTCAACGCACGAGTCAACGCCCCCAAGGGAAGCCGACGTTCCGAAAATTGATGTTGTAGGCTGAGGGTCTGGAGGATGGGATTGAGTGATGATAATTGGTCAACAACTTGTCGATACGTGTCCCGAATTTCCGCGATATGCAGGTTATCTTTTTGTGTTGTTTTCTCTAGGATTTTGTTGACTTCAACCAGAATCTTGCGTGGTTCATCAATGGGTATTCCGTCGTTAGCGAGGTGATGGATGGCATTCGCCAGACGATAGAGATTGGGTTGTAATAACAGAATCTCTGGCATATGCGAGGTGATTCGTTCTGCCATCTGCCATTGCAATGCGCGTGCATCTGGACCCTGTGACGGACGAAGCAACAGGGTTTCTGCCGCCTGTTGAGGCTTGTTGTCAAATATGAGCATCACCGCATCCATTACCGGCGTTGGTGCTGGTTGAATCCCACTATCCATCTGCAAAATACACACATCCAGCAAGAGGCGCACGATTCCAGCTGTTTGCGTCCCTGTTTGGTCACGGAGTTCGTTCAACAAATCCGCCGCGCGTGACCAATTTTCACTGTCTAAATAGATGCGTACTGCGTCCAAATCGGCGGAGACTTGTAAATCACGTAGTCTGTTGGTGATTTCGTCATTGACGGTGCGTGCGGAAGGATAACCGGGGTCGCGCTGTAGCACCGGTTCAATCATCGTTTGGAGCGACAGTAATTCGTTCTTGCTGAGTTGTTCCCGTTTGAGCCGTTCCGAAACACGTCCCACAGCGGCGTTGCGTTCTCGTTCCATAGGCGAGCGATAATGCATTATTTCATTGCGGAGTTCACCAATTGTTTGATAGCGAATCTGCGTGTTGGGATGCAAGGCTTTGCTGATAATATCTTGCAAGCGCGAAGCCACCCGAAAACCATCAGGAAAGTCGATGCGCCAAAACTGCTCGGCATCACGGGGTACATCGGCACGTCGCCCACCTGAAAAGATGAAATACAACAATTCCCCGACCTGATAAATATCCGATAGCCGACTCACCCCCTGTGGTGTGGCATCATCTCCTTCAAGGAAGACTGCATTGCCCCAATCAATCACCTTGAGCGAATAGGTGTCCCGATTCCAAAAGAGATGCTTGGCATCCACATCGTTGTAGACAATGTCATGAGCATGGGCTTTATGGAGCAAGTCGAGCAAGTTGTCGATGATGATGAGGGCTTCCAATTCAGGTAAGGTTTCACCCTGCGAAGCCAATTCCGACACCATCTCCGCGACGATTTGCCCCTCGGCGCGCTCCATCACGATATATTGATGGGGCATTCCCCCGACGAAAAATTGACCCGTTCCCATCAACTCAGTGAGAACCGGATGACCACTCAGACGTTTAAGGGCTTCTTGCTCATTACTAATACTGACTTCTTGTCCAGCACGAATGGGTGGCGCATCGTTAGGTGCGGGACGCTTAATCACGACGAGACGATTATTGACCTCTAAATCTACAGCGCGCAAAGTCTCGCCGGAACGTCCGCGTGGGTAAATGTAGTCATACCGATACCGATTATCAAAAACGCTATCCGCCATACAATTCCGATTCCGTCCAACGGGGTGGTCGCTCTGTGTTCTATTGTACGCGCCCTGTGTCGCATCGCAAGGGATTGAGTAAGATTGCATAGGTCACTAAGACTTTGTACGCACCAAAGTTCACTTACCTGATTATGTATCTTTCCGCATATTGTAGACATGATAAACTTTGACAATTCTGAGCTAGTATGCTACTATGCTAGTATGAGCAATCAAGATAACAAAAAACAACAATTCAATATCTATCTGCCATCTGATTTGATTAAACAGGTGAAGTTTGCCGCGCTCGAATCGGACAAGTCGCTCTCACGTTTTGTTGAGGATGTGCTTCGGCGAGCAGTCGAACAAGCTCAAGAGAAAAAGGACAAGAAGCAATGAAATTGCAACCCATCGTTTATGTCACGGATATGGATTCGGCAGTGGAATTTTATACAGCGTTGGGATTACAACTCAGTCCACGAGGAAAAAGCGAGATGTGGACACCTTTACACGATTCGCATGGTGCAGTGATGGCACTGCATAACACATCGGAACTGCCAGCCAATCCAAGCAATCATATCTCAGTCAGCTTTGTCACGGATGATTCTCTCGAATCACTGGTGAAGACCTGCCAAGAGAAGGGCATTCAACTTTATCAAGAGATTGCAGATGAGGTGTTTGGACGCTCCATCATTGTCCATGCACCGGATAACCTACTGATTCAAATCAATGAGTATGACAAATCCCTGATTGGCGGTTAAGCCATCTCATATTGTGGGGCTTGGATTTCGCTTTCAATCTCGGCAAAAGCTTCTTCAATCGTTGCCTTGAAGCGGATTCTACAGGCTTCATCATCCAAGTTATAAATTTGCCCGACCACACTTACCAAACGAGGCAACAGCATCCCCATCCCCACAAACACCTTCAACGACTCATTTGGATGCGTCCGGCGCATTAATGTTTGCACATGGCTGAGTGCGCCTTTTGGAACAGTTTGATTTTGCAATGACACAATACAAGCAACACGATGATTCACCCGATCTAGCATCGCATGCGCTCGTTGATCAACTTGGTGGATGACTTTCCAATCCCAATCATCTGCGATTTCCACACACAAGATGGTTCGTTTTACATTCCCCCAATAAACGCGATAGTTTTGGCTCATAGCTCACCTTCTACATGATAAGACGTTGACGATGATATATTTCGTATTATAACTAATCAGTTTGATTATATCTTAAGAAAACCTTGCGGAGTGTTAAGATTTATATACTTTATGGGTGTTGGGAATAGTTCACCAATTCTAGCAATCTCTTTCCTCTTATAGCTTTTGATAATGCGCCTATGGTACACTCTTGAACACGCTCGTAAAAAATAGTTTTGAGGTCTATCTCATGACGAAAGTCTTAAAGAATTATATTGATGGGGAATGGGTAGAGGCTAATGCTGATAAGACCATTCCAGTGCATAATCCAGCGACTTGTGATTTATTAGCAGAATGCCCAGATTCGAGTCGGGACGATGTCGATGGTGCAGTAAAAGCGGCAGTGAATGCCTTTGACGAGTGGCGCAGTACCCCGATTTTGGCTCGCGCCCAATATATGCACCATTACAAAACCTTGGTCGAAGAAAATTTTGAAGAATTATCACAGATTGTTGTCAAAGAAAATGGCAAGACAATGGATGAAGCGCGGGGTGAAGTCCGTCGCGGCATTGAAAGCATTGACTTTGCGATTAGTGTGCCTGTCTTGATGCGGAGTGACGGACTGGAAGACATTAGCTCTGGGATTGATGAAACGACCCTGCGTCAACCTGCTGGGGTCTTCGCGGCGATTACACCTTTCAACTTTCCGATGATGGTTCCGCTTTGGTTCTTGCCGACAGCCATTACTTGTGGCAATACCTTCATCCTCAAACCTTCGCCACAAACGCCCTTGAGTGCTGAATTGCTCTTTGAATTGCTCGAAGAACTTGATCTTCCAGAAGGTGTAGTCAATCTCGTGCATGGTGCAGTGGAACCAGCTGATGCCTTGATGGAACATCCCGATGTAACTGGTATCTCCTTTGTCGGCTCGACACCTGTAGCGAAGATCATCTACGAAAAAGGCACGAAGTATGGCAAGCGTGTACAAGCACAAGGGGGCGCGAAAAATTACATTGCTGTCATGCCCGATGCCAACATGGAAGCCAGCGTGAAGAACATTATGGGCGCGGCATATGGCTGTGCAGGACAACGTTGCCTCGCGGCAGCTGTCGCAGTCGGTGTGGGTGATGCCTATGACAAACTCAAGGACGAACTTGTCAAGCAAGCACAGAACCTGCAAGTGGGTTATGGTTTGGATGAAAGCACCCAAATGGGAACCGTCGTCAGCGATAGTGCCAAGCAACGCATTGAAAGCATGATAAATCAAGGCGTATCAGAAGGGGCAGAGGTCGTCCTTGATGGGCGTAATCTCAATGTTGATGGTTATGAAAAAGGCTCCTTCGTCGGTCCGACAATTTTGGCAGATGTCACTCCCAATATGACGGTTGCTAAAGATGAGATTTTTGGTCCTGTGTTGTCGTTGATGAAAGCGGATGACTTTGAAGAAGCTGTTGATATTATCAACAAGAGCAAATTCGGGAATGCTGCTAGCATCTTCACGGAAAGCGGTAAAGACGCGCGCGAGTTTAAGTATCGTGTCAATGCGGGCAACATTGGTGTGAACATCGGGGTCGCTGCACCCTCTGCCTCCTTCCCCTTTGGTGGACAAAAAGATTCCTTCTTTGGAGATTTGCACGGTCAAGGCATGGACTCCATCGAATTTTATACAGAACGTAAAATCGTGATTGAACGTTGGGTGTAAGATGGCATCACTGAATACCTTTGGGGCAATTTTAACCCACGCAATCGAACTCGAATCCCAATTGCGGGATTATTATGACGAAATAGGTGATGCAGACCGTTCTAATTCCGCCGATAAGCGTCGGAAGAAATTGGAACGGGTGCGTCGGGAGCATGTGCTAGAAATCACGCTGGAACCGATTGATGGCTTAGACGAAGCGGATTATGTTGTTAATCTCGATGATACTTCATCCGACGGACAGCAAGCCATTGAGCAAACCGCCGTTCAGTTCTATGAAGATGTTGCGCCGAAGATCAATGTGCGACAAGCCCAACGCGCTTTAGAACGTGCAGGTCGAGAACATGCAGACTTAGTCAACGCCTAGAAAAAGCAAAAGCCCTATCCAAATTCGGACAGGGCTTTTTTGATGTACCAGATTTATGGACGCGATTTAATCACGGCTGGGTTTGATATTCTGATTCAGCGAGAAAACGTTGTTGGGGTCATACTCCTGCTTAAGTGCTTGCAGACGAGCATACTTTTCACCGAAGGTTTTTCGCATCATCTCATCGCCCTCTTCTTGGAAACCGGGGAAATTCAGATAACGGCTTCCATCGGAAAAGGTTTGCATATCATCGACCATGTTGCGTACCCAAGCGATATTGGCTTCATCCTCACTCGCTTCAACCCAATTCCCTTCTGGACTTAGCAAGAAAGCGGCTTCACGTCCTTGAAAGGCACTAGGTTCATTTGGACGTGAGACAGCTCCACCAATATGCCAAAGGTCGGTGGTATTCAGGGGTGAAGGTTGACGACGGGCATGATACACAATGCGGTCAATTGCTTCGTCAGTCAACTCGGTCAGATTGATGGATTTCCAGTAGTAGCGCATGCCTTCGGGGTAATCCTCATCGAACATTTTTTGTGCTTCGACATAAGGCATCGCACCACTAAAGTCCAGCATGGGCGTACTAAAGTCAAGCAGGGGTTGCATTGCCTTCTTGCCGTCTTCGATTGAGCCAGCATAGAGTGCGCCAAACAAAACGAATGGTTTCAGATGTAATTCTTCTGGGAAATGTTCATCTGGCGGTATCTTACCCAAGGCTAAAATGCTACTCACCTCATCAGGTGCAGTTTGGGAATAATCACGATACAGCTCTACTCCCCGTTTCATCGTGGCTTCGTCACTGGCTTCATGGAAGACAAAGGTAAACATCACATTCGGTCCGACGGGATGCAGTTGATATTCAAATGTGGTCACAATACCGAAATTGCCACCACCACCACGTAAGCCCCAGAGTAGTTCAGGGTTCTCAGTTGTACTTGTGTTGACAACACGCCCATCGGCTGTAACTACTTCTGCCCCAATCAGGTTGTCGCAACTGAGTCCATATTTGTTCCGCAACCAGCCTAAGCCACCACCCAAGGTCAAGCCGGCGATTCCTGTGTCACTGAAGACACCACCGGGAACTGCCAAACCATATTGTTGTGTCACGGCATCAACTTCGCCCCATGTTGAACCACCGCCTGCACGGACAGTTTTCTTCACCGGGTCAATATCAACGTGCTTTATCGCACATAAATCAATCACGATGCCATCGTCATTCGTCGCGTGACCAGCGACATTATGTCCACCACCACGCACAGAAATAATGAAGTCTTGGTCTTTCGCAAATTCGATGGCAGTGATGACTGCTTGGTTGTTGAGGGGGCGCACGATAATCGCGGGATATTTGTCAATCATCCCATTCCAGACTTGCCGAGCTTCGTCATATCCGTCGTCATTAGGTAAGAAGATTTCACCCTCGAAGGTATCATGTAGTTGTGCAATCGCATCGGGATGAAGGGTGAGTGCTAATTTCTGTGTCATGATTTTCTCCTTAGTAGGTCGATTCGTTCTGTTTGATCTGTAGTAGAAAAAGAGGTGTAGCATTCAGACAGGACGGGCTACACCTCAAACTCCCTCTGTCGCTTAGTCCAATTGGAACTCGACAGACAAGTTGACACCCATTTGTTCGGTGAAGCCGTGCAGGGTTTGGACAAGTTCACCCGTTGCGCCACGATATGCGCCTGTGCCACCTGTTACTGCGCGGGCAAAGGGAACCTCGAAGTCAACAATTTCAAAACCATCGGTGACAATTGTCGAACCATCTTCAAATTGGTAGATTTGTGTTGAGACAACCCAGATACCGCTTTCGGTATATGCGCCCTCGCCAATCATCCAGCCATAGCATGTCCATTCGCCCAAAACGAGATCGGGGAACTCAGGTTCGCCATTTTCTAGCACGCCATTGCTTCCATTGAGGGTTCCTGCGGGGTAGATGTAACCTTGAGTGACGAACGCACTCCCATAATTGGGCATCCCGTCTTCAAAAAGATTCATATCATCGAACAAGAAGCGGTTGCCGTCTTCTGCAACTTCAAATTGCAGGTCTTCGACACCATCGGTATCGGTTTGGGAACTGATAATGACTGCACTCATGCTTACGAGCATCAGTACGCCGAGTATAATTGTGAGTTTTTTGACTGACATGGAGTTTATCCTCTCTGAATTATGTCATTGGCTTATCGGTCTGTAGTCAAGCTACGTGTCACAGGATAGGGGTTTGTTAGATAAGTCGTAACTAACTTTGGTTTATTCTGGGGTTTAGATTTCGTTGAAGGGGTTTAGTTGCTACAATAGCCTAAGCTAGGCGAAGGGTGGAGCAGGCTTCATCATAACGGGGGGGAATGAGGATGATTGAGCAACTCACAGAGCGAGAAGCCGAGATTTTGGAACTCATCAGTCAAGGGATGAGCAATCAGAACATTGCGGATACCCTCGTGTTATCGCGTGGCACAATCAAGGCGCATACCCACAATATCTATGGCAAGCTAGGCGTGAAAAGTCGTACTCAGGCGATTCTCCGCTCCCAAGAACTAGGACTTGTCAAGACCGATACTGCTTCCATATCAACCGAGCAAACTCAAGCCTATCTTCCCACACCACGCCTCCCTGTTGCGACGAATCCACTTATTGGACGAGATGACGAACTTGCTCGTATCAACAACTTGCTCAGTGATGAACGGGTGCGTTTGGTGACGATTCTGGGCGCAGGCGGAATGGGGAAAACCCATATTGCAATGGAAGTGGCACACCAGCAAAGCAACAATTTTGCAGATGGTGTCTATTACATCTCATTGGCGACCCAAAAGAATGCCCAAAATATTGCACTCACTATCATGAACACGATGGGGCTACAAGTCAAAACGGATGATGCGCTTGAGCAACAATTGTTGAGTTTCTTGGGTGATAAATCTCTCCTGTTGGTACTTGATAATTTTGAACAACTCTTGGACGGTGCCAACTTTATCACTGATATTTTGCAACACTCGCCTAACGTCAGCTTGCTCGTGACCTCGCGTGGCCGCCTCCGTCTAAGTGCTGAAGTCATTGTTGTCCTTGAAGGCTTAACATATAAAATCGCTGATGAGAACAACCCCTTATCAACCAGTGCTCTACAACTCTTCGTCCATTGCGCGCAACGGGTGCAACCCGATGTCCAATTCGATGCCGATAGCCTGCCGAGCTTGCAACAAATTTGTCAGCTGACACAGGGGATGCCCCTTGCGTTGATTTTGGCGGCAAGCTGGTTTGAGATGTTATCCATTGATGAAATCGCCAGCGAAATGACCCGAAGCATGGATATTCTGCAAAGTCAATTTCGGGATTTACCTCAACGTCAGCGTAACATGAGTGTGATGATTGCAACGTCGTGGGAACGTCTTACTCCGTCCGAACAGCGCGTCTTAGCTTATCTGTCCGTCTTTCGAGGTGGGTTCTCGCGTCGTGCCGCTCAAGACGTTGCGGATGCCAGCTTGCAACAACTCCAGACATTGGTTGATCGCTCATTCCTTACTGTCCATAATGGACGCTATGCTTGTCATGAATTGTTGCGTCAATATGCTAAAGACGCGCTCCAACACGTCACCAATGTGACCGAAATCTATAATCGACACAGCGCGCTCTATCTCAACTGGCTTGCTGAGGCTGAGGGTGATATTAAAGGCAGGAGTCAAATCCAAGCCATTCATGACATCCACATCGAATTCGATAATATCCAACAAGCATGGGAATGGGCTATTGTCACGCATCGTGTCGAATGGATAGCGTCTGCTTTAGAAACCATGTATGTTTTCTTCATGATTTCTGCACGCATGGCAGAAGGTGTCATTTTCTTCCGCCAAGCCTTACAAACCTTGCAAGAACGCCCTGAAAAGTATGCTTCACTGATTAATCGCCTGTTGATACGCTTGTATAACCTCCGTTTGCTTTATTCTGGAGAACCCCTGAGGGCGGGGGAAATCGAAGCTATTGTGCAAGATGCAGAAGCCAGCCAATCTATACTTGAAAAAGCTCTCGCTCTCGACTTGAAAGCGATGACTATCGGTTATGTGGAACGTGATTTTGCTGGTTGTATTCATTGGTTAGATGAAGCGATCGAACTGTTTGCGGAGATCCGCGAACACTTTTATCTTGCTGCCACCCATCATCGAAAAGGCTATTTTCAGTTCCATCTAGCCGGTATTGATTCCTTAATTGAGTATACGCAGAAAGCCTATGAAATCGCCGAACAATCTGAGAATTTTTATAACATGCGGATGGCATTGGGCAACTTGGGTTCGGCATACCTGTACTTGGGTGAGTATGATAAAGCCGAAGACTATTATCGCCGGAGCGAGCCGGAAAAAGATATCTTTGGCGAGACAGAGAGTCGAACATTACAGATTAATTTCACCTTTCCGCTTATCTTACAGGGCAAAATTGACGAAGCACAACAGCTACTGGATGACGCTTGGTATAAGCATCACGGCACAGTTGAGGCAATAGTTTTGTCTTATAGCTACGCCCTTTATGGTCTCCTTGCGATTTTGGATGATGAACCTCAACACGCCCTAGAAAACGCCCAACGTTGCCTCCAAGAGGTAAGCGATGACGCAATGGTGGTGATATTGGCGCGGTTGGTTGAAGGGATGGCATGGGTCGGTCTAAATGCATTTGACAAAGCCGAACACAGTCTGATTGAAGCATGGAAACATGCCCATGCATTAATCCATCACGCACCTACAACATGGGGTTTGCCTCTGCTTGTTATTTTGTGCCATCATCGTGGTGATATTAAGCAAGCTATTCAATATAATGCGCTCGTCCGACATCATCCCCGCAGTGCAAAAGGTTGGCTAGATTACTGGGAGGCTTTTGTCCAAACTGAACGAACACTCAAGAAAGCTGTCAGCAAATCAGACTATGATGAACTATGGACACAAGGACAAGCTATCGACTTAAAAGTCTTAGTGTCTGGTTTCATCGAGTCGAAGTCATCTGAAACCGCTTGATTACCGCTTTTCGCTGGGATCGATTCCTGAAAAATGAAAGTACATATCTTGCGGGAAGGTGTGGATTCCCATCGGATTCATCATCGCCAGCAATTGCGCTCGGTGGTCTGTGCCATGATTGGCGACATGCACCAACACTTGCCAAACTTTGATTTCTGCAAAATCCCCTTGGACTACCCCATCGGTGAGTGAGTTGAGATACTCTTGCATCAAGACTTCGACATCATCCCAGTAAGCTCGGATTTTTTCACGGGATGGATAATGTACTGGATTGAGATGATTCGGTACATCTTTTCCGCTTAATCCACTGAACCAACGCTCATCGACACTCATCGTATGTACCACTTGATTTCGTACTGACCCTACAGAATAGTTGCTCTTCTGTAAGAATTGCTCATCGCTGAGTGCCATCACACATTTGTCCCATATCCGTCGATTGAGCGTGATGTGATAGTCGTAGATTAGGCGAATGGCTTCTGCGTTCATGTGGTTTGCTCCCGTTCTCGTAACGTTTGGCGCACTTTCATCAAGGTAATCCCCAGCATATTCTTGCCACTGCCATCTTTGCCGATCCCCCAGTAATAATCTCCGGGTGCATTTTCAACGAGCTCCTCATCGTCTGTGTCGAGCAGGGTCTCCCGAATATCTTCATGTGTCTCGAACTTCTTCAAGACGGCTTTCCGCATTACATCATCTTTGACTTTTTCCCAATCTTTCCGTAAAGGGAAATCCCGCCTACGTCCGAGTGTTGCCGCTTGTTTGGGAGAGCGTGCCTCGCGCACCTTGTCCTCGTATTCCGTTCCCTCAAACTTCATTGCTTGGAAATAATGCTCGGAGGTCTTCCAATACTTGCCATCTAATTCAAAGCCATGCCGTGAAAAGTTGGAAAAACAGCCGTAGTCCTCGCGTGTTGAGTAGAAATAAATTGCCATGCTTTTCTCCTTAAATTGAACCGCCAAGTCGCCAAGATCACAGAGGAATAATTCTAATCTAGCCATTGAATTGTCTGTCTGACGGAATTATCGAAATTTGATTAGTTTGAAAAAGGTTTGTATTGTATTTGCTGATGAGTTTACCGTTGCGCGGATGAACTATGTTTTCGATGGTTGGTAGGCGCGTTCCCGTTGTGGCGACGGATAAGGTTAGGATTCCGTTTGAATTCGATTTGCGATGATTTTTACCGCCGGCGGTAGCAATATTGTTTTCGGCGGTTGGCAAGGGCGTTCCCGCC
>JANQRM010000523.1 GCA_028284565.1 Anaerolineae bacterium
GCCTCGATGAGTCAGAACAAGGTTAATGCCAGCGATCCCTAAGAGGGGAAGCACCAACACCAACTTGAGTAAGAGAGCTTGTCCATAAGCGGTCTCGAACAAGGCACGCACCGACCCCACTTGCAACCATGTCGCATACAACCCTGTCACAATGAGGATAATGACACTCACGCGCGCCAGATTAGAAAAATAGGCGACCAATTGCCCTAACGAAATCGCTGAAGTATCTACGTTTTTGCGTATCACAGGAATGACATTCAGCAATTGCAACAAGCCACCAACCCATAACGCCATCCCTAGCAAATGTACACTGTCCGCCAAAATCGACACGGTGCTATCCACGGCGCTACTGGCATGACTAAAGAGGCTAGTCGTGAGGATGATGCCCATCCCTGTCAGCAAGGCAATCGTATAAAATCGCGGGTTGCGTTCTGCCACATAGAGCCACACACCGAGCATCGCCCACAGCATGACGCGCAATATCCACAATTGCCCCGCGCGCGAATCGGAGATAATTGAGAGTAAATTCGGACTGCTAAATGCCTCGAAGAAGCCTACATTGTCGATGATCGACACCTGCAAAAACAAGAGCAGAATCGTCGTCAAACCGATGCTCAACCAACCGACATTTATGCCAATCCGCAAGCGTCGTTCTAAGTTTGGGTGTTCTTCGGAGAATGCCGGATGCCAGACAAACACCCAAAAGCCCACACTCCCGACACCAATTGCCAAACTGATAAAGTTCAGCCAACGGATAATCGCGCTATCGGGTGGTATCGACTCATCCACCGTTTCTGCAACAGCAGTATCCAATGTCTCCCCAATGCCAATCGCAAAATTGCCTTGTGTGGTATGTCCATCCGTCTGCGAGACCACACGCCACGCCACCGTATAAACCCCAGTCGGTAAGTCATCAATAGGAACAAACAATTGCGTTGCGTCATCTATATCCAATACTGCAGAGGGAAAGTCGAGTGTATTGCCTTCCGAATCTCGCAATTGTATACGGCTAAAATTGGGTTCGAGTGCTTCCGTAAACCACAGGCGAATTTCATAGGGCGCAGTCTCAACGGAGGTGTTGGGAGATGGATTGGCGCGCAACAGATTGGCATGGGCGAATGTCGGCACAATGCCCCATAACAGGCTAATGATGAAGATGAAAACCAACCGACGCACACGAATTCCTATCGATACCTACAATAACGTTCTCAAGTTATTTTGTCTTAACAATAACGCGATGCGCATTCCGGTTTGGGGTGGATTGTTCAATCGTTCACCTCTCAAGTACCGCGTATCCTCTGCTTCTATTGCGTCACCTGTTTGTGGTGAATCAAACACATAGGTCACATTTGCCTTTGCTGATTTGCCATTCTGCGACGGCTCAATCTTAAGCGAAGTCAATTCACCATACACCAGTTCACCGTCCTTCTTAGGATCATAGGTTCGCTCTGATTTGACATACAGTACTCCCCACGCAATGAAACAGACGATGATGACAAGTATCCCCATCACGGTTGTAAAAGTCGTGTCATCCGACGAGCGTTCCGTCCCAGCAATTGACAAGTGGGGCTCATCCTGTAAATAGAGAATGGAAAGCTCACCGCCTGCTTCAAAATCAGAATAACCTCTGCTAGATGTCCGATGTCGCCCTTGATATAGGATGTCATCGACCACATATTCATAAACCAAGTAATATGTCGTTGTCCGTGTTGGCTCATCGCTTGTCAGGCGTGATGTTTGGCTATCTTTATCAATATACTCGGCGGTCGTCGCCACACCCGTATTCTGGAACTTAGCATCCAATTCCGATAAGGCACTGGCGCGTGTCAACAAAAAGAGTCCCACCAAAAAGCCGACACCCACGACAATCGCATACACGATGAATCCCTTATCGCGGAATGTCTCGCCCGTAAATACATAGGCATTTTTTGGATTAAACAGGTACACATCATGCGGCATGATAATTTCCCATATATTGTGGGGGTCGCCATAATCATACCTGAATTTTGTACCAAGTTGTTACCATTCATAAAACGTCAGCTCATATGTATTTGGATGTCTTTCCCCAGAAGTGGTTAAGGTTTAATACCAAAATTGTGGCTCTAAAGATTATCCGCTATTATATTTTCAGAAAATAATGGGGGACATAACTCATGCATCGCACTCGATTCTATCTTACACTCGCAACACTCCTTCTCCTGACAAGCGCACTTCTTGCTCAAGACGATGATTGTTCTACTTTAGTCCAGACTGCTCTCGATAGTGTGGCTGACCTCTGCGATGAAACGGGACGCAATCAAGTCTGTTATGGCAATGTCCAACTGGATGCTACTGTCGTTGATGATGCGCCAGATATTAGCTTTGAAACACCGGGCGATGTAGCCGATGTAGCCTTAATCGAGACGCTCCAGCTTAGTGTCCTCCGTTCACCCGATGAATGGGGTATCGCGCTGATGAAAATCCAAGCCAATCTGCCTGACACCTTGCCGGGACAGAATGTCACCATGCTCTTATTCGGCGATGTGGTGATCGAAAATCAAGCCGATGAGATGGGGGAGGAGGAAGCCTTCGGTCCGATGCAAGCCTTTGTCTTCCGCAGTGGGATAGGCGAGCTTGCCTGTGACGAAGCCCCCCGCGATGGCATTCTCATTCAAACGCCAACCGGTGCAGGGACAGTCACGCTGGATGTCAACAACGTCCGTATTGAATTGGGTTCGACAGCCTTTCTCAATGCCGTGCCAGACGAGTCGCTGACCATCACGATGTTAGAAGGTGAAGCCATCGTCACAGCAGAAGGAGTGACCATCACCGTGCCTGCTGGACTTCGTGCAGAGGTTCCGCTTGATGCGGATGGCTTAGCCAGTCGTGCACCCGAAGTGATCATTTATGAAGCCGAAGACGTGGCGAATGTCCCCATTGGCAACTTAGATGAAGTCATTGAATTCCCCGAACCCCTCACAACGACGGATGTTGCGGATGGTGCTGGAACAGGTGACGGTGTTAGTGGTGGCGACTTCATCATCCCCCAAGCAGGCATTTGGTGTGGCTCGCTAAGTGAAGATTGTAATGACATATCGGTGCTTATAGTGAGTATTGATGAAGCGGGATTGACCGTTATCGATCCAATTGGACTGTTGCCCCGTGTCGGCGAAAATATCTATTCTAAGGTGGAGTTTGAAGCGAATAGTGTTATCTGGACATGGACGATTGCAATCCTCTCATCGACAGAAATGGTGATCACCATAACCGATCATGATGATGAAACAACTTCTGTTGAGACGGTGACCTATGCAGGAGAAGAAGATGCCACAGGAGGTGACTTTATCATCCCACAAGCCGGGACATGGTGTAATCCTGAACTTGATGAGTGTAATGACCTAACATCACTTATTCTCGATATTGATGAAACGGGAATAACTTCAATTGTCGGGTTTATACCTCGAATCAGTGATAATTTCTACTCACAGGATAATGTCGAAGTTTCAGAGGGGATATTCTGGGATATTTCCGTGGAAGTATTCTCAAGCACTGAGCTAGAAATAACCATCTTTGATCCCGACGGCGACCCGCAAACGAGTGTCAATCGTTTGGTCTATGCAGGCGAATAAGCGGGGTTACCAGTTCTGATAGAGGAGAAGAGACGATGTTTCGGCTACGTTTCTATCTTGTTTTGCTAGCTCTGCTCATTACGACAATCTATCTTCTTGCCCAAGACGATGAATGTTCTGCTTTAGTCCAGACTGCACTCGATAGTGTGGCTGACCTCTGTGACGACACGGGACGCAATCAGGTCTGCTATGGCAACATTGAGTTAACAGTAACGGCGATCGATGATGCACTGGACTTCTCTTTTGAAGCACCGGGGGATTTGGCGGATGTTGCCTTAATCGAGACGCTCCAGCTTAGCGTTCTCCGTTCACCCGATGAATGGGGCATCGCGCTGATGAAAATCCAAGCGAATTTGCCTGACACTTTGCCAGGACAGAATGTCACCATGCTCTTGTTCGGCGATGTCGTTATCGAAAACCAAGCCGATGAAGTGGAAGACGAGGAAGTCTTCGGATCGATGCAAGCCTTTGTCTTCCGTAGTGGGATCGGTGAGCTTGCCTGTGACGAAGCCCCCCGCGATGGCATCCTTATTCAAACACCAACTGGGGCAGGGACGGTGACGCCCGATGTCAACAACGTCCGTATTGAATTAGGTTCGACGGCGTTCCTCAATGCAGTTCCAGATGAATCGATGACCATC
>JANQRM010000525.1 GCA_028284565.1 Anaerolineae bacterium
AATTGTTCAGGATAATATTGCAGAGTCGCCGCGCCACCAATGATGATGACCATAATCGCGCCTGCATAAATCTGCCCTTCTGCACCGATATTAAAGACACCTGCCTTAAAACCTAACGCTACCGCCAGTCCAGCAATAATGAAGGGAATCGCGCGGACAATCGTGGTCTCCAACTGTCCGGGGAAGAAAAGCACCGAACTCTCGCCCAGATGGATATACAACACCGGCAATTCTTGGTCAATTTGGGTGATGCCGATGAAGTCCTTGCCTGCTTCCGGCGCAACCAATAGATTCGTTCCCGGACGACGACTGCTTGGGCGATTGACAACCAAATTCTCTGCAAGAACTGTTTCCAATTCATCTGAATTAATCGCATCGTTGACGGACTCACCTGTCAGCAACTCAGCATCATAGAGACCTGCAATAATGCGGAAACTCTCCCCCAGCAAGGCAGGATTGTCGATATTGCTATCTTGCAGGAGTTGTATCGTCTCCGCACTTTCGACAACATCTTCTAAATCGGCTTCATAGATGGCAAAGATGGTCACTTCTTCTGGGCTATCCAGTGCGATTCCTTCTGCATCTAACAATTGCAAGACACCCAAATGCCGTTGCAATCCAGTCAATCCAAGTTCATCGACCAATGCCAGTTGCGCGAGGAGTTTTTCTTGTTCTGAACCTTCAACATCAGCTAGTGCAGGATAAATCGCACTGGCTTGCGCGATACGTTCTTCTAACGATAGTTCGTCATCCACCACAAGCGACGCTAAATCACGCACATCAGCACTTTCCAGCTCATCGAGACTGTTAAGCAAATCTTCCATCTCAAGGAGTGTCGCTTCCCCGATAGTTTTAATCGTTGGGATACGCTCGACCATATCCTCAACCACATCAACCGTGAAATCAGGATGCTGGTTTAAGAACTCTTGATAACTAACTAGGGTATCAATGCCAAAGTCGCCCACATATTCAAAGGGGCGCGCCTGTGAAGACAGCCGATTGTTTTCGATGGCATTATTTTCAGCATATCGCAGAAGGGGTTCAAGGTCATTGAGATTGACTACATCATTCCGTGCCAGCCCAGTCATACTTTCCAGCAACGCAGTATATGCACTGGCGGAGATGTTCAGTCCTCTGGTAATGTCCCCATCTCCACCCGTGATAATAATAAGGGGAATACCGACTAGAAATGCGGTGATAACCGCAAAAATGGGAACCAAGCGTCGAGACAAACGTGACCATAGACGTGCAAAGGCTGGAATTTGTTGCTCAGTTTCACGACTCATGCGCTTGCCTTTCGTCTATGACCCCTGCCATCCGCAAACCGACTATCTCGCGATCTGCCTCTTCGATGGGAATGATGTCAATAATCTTGCCATCAAACATAACGGCCACACGGTCTGCTAAACTTAAGACTTCATCCAATTCAGAGGACACCAACAAGACAGCTGTCCCTTCATCACGCATCCGAATAATCTGCCGATGAATAAATTCAATCGAGCCAACGTCCAAACCCCGTGTCGGTTGAGACGCAATCAATAAGCGAACTTGACGCGAAAACTCCCGCGCAACAATCACTTTTTGCTGATTCCCACCCGATAACCCGCCTGCATTGTTATAGATGAGTGGCGGACGCACATCATACTCTTCGACCAGTCGTTGAGCATTATCGGCAATCGCTACATTATCAATCACAATGCCGTTGGCAAAGGGCTTACGGTGATAGGTACACAGCACCAAGTTATGCATCACAGGGAAACTCGCCACCAAACCATCCCGCTGACGGTCTTCAGGGATATGTCCCGTACCATAGTCCGTAATCTGTCGTGGAGAGGCATGCGTTGCATCTTGTCCATCTATGGTGACTCGTCCCGATGCAACCGCCCGCAATCCAGTCAGAGCTTCAACCAATTCTGTTTGACCGTTGCCCTGCACACCAGCAACACCCAAAATCTCTCCCGCGTGAATCTGGAAATTGGCATCTTCAACAGCTGGTAGATTCCGATCATCACGCACATCAAGGTTTTCCACTTTGAGAATGACATTGCCCAGTTTCGCTTGGGTTTTCTCAACTTCCAGCAAGACATCGCGCCCCACCATAAGCGATGCGAGGGATTGTTCTGTGGATTGCTTTGGGTCGGCTGTGCCTGCCACTTTGCCACGACGAAGCACCACCACATCGTCCGTGATTTCAAGAATCTCTTTTAGCTTATGGCTAATGAAGATGATGCTGACTCCCCTGTCTAACAGAGTCTGCATAATGCGAAACAGTCCGCGCGCCTCTTGGGGAGTCAAAACCGCCGTGGGTTCGTCCAAAATCAGAATATCCGCATCACGATACAGAGCTTTGATAATCTCCACCCGTTGCTGAATGCCAACTGGTAAATCTTGAATCAGCGCGTCTGGGTTGACGTTTAAGCCGTATACGCTCGATAACTCCATAATTCGCTTCTTAGCGACATCTCGACGTAGAAAAGGACCGGAGGTAACTTCATTGCCGAGCATCACATTTTCGGTAACCGTCAGTGTATCCACTAATTGGAAATGCTGATGCACCATGCCAATACCCAGTGCAATCGCATCACTCGGACCATTAATATCCACAACTTGCCCATTAATAAGGATTTCGCCCTCATCCGGTTTATATAATCCATAGATAAGGTTCATCAATGTGGATTTGCCAGCACCGTTTTCCCCAAGCAAGCCGAGGATTTCTTGCTTATAAAGGGTCATGTTGATGTTGTCATTGGCAAGCACACCGGGGAATCGTTTGGTGATACCGCGAACTTCCAGCACGGGGACGCGCTCGCTCATAAAGAACCTTTCAAATAACACTTTTTCAGTAATGGGACAAGATTATAACGCAAAAACTAGGAGACCGTCACAGCTGATTAGAGTCCTTAATATTTTGCCGATTTGTATTAAATAGCCAATTAGGTTGATTTACTTCCGCATAAGATTTGTCATATAATATGAAATAAACCTATGACAACAACGCTAACATAGTGCTGGGTCACTGCTGGTAGAGTGAAAAGATTAGCATCATGAATACGCTTGTTAAGAAACTATCGAATGAAGCGATTTTGCTGGTGACTTATTCGGATGATTTAAGCGCGTCGGCTTGTAAAGATGTTTTTCGTCAAAGCCACGACCTCACACTCGACTATGCCCAAGTCTATCGTATCCACGACATCCGCAAACTTGGGATACCATTTTGCGAATTGATAGATTTAATGCGTTCCGCCGATAACGGCTTATGTGGCGGTGCATCTGACCCTCGATTCTACAGTGTATTTGTGGCAACGAATAAGTTGATGAAGCAAGCCGAGGCGATGATGCAGACTCAAGGCTTTTCTGTTCCCATATTCAATGACCTAGAAGAAGCCATTTTGTTCTGTCGTGAAAACTTGCATTTGAGTGTTTCGGTCTAGCCTTTGCACATCAGTTTGTTCGCGGTTTATCGACGGGCACAAATCTGTACAATCACATCAATCTGATAAAGATTTGCCAATTGACTTGACATGATGTATTTTCGTATGTTAAAATCCGAACACTGTTCATAAAATAACTATCGTTCAATGTCGAAGAAATCGCCACGTCAAAGAAGACATGCTCGTACTCGCCAAGAAATCCTTGATACCGCACTTCAGCTGGTCACAGAAAAAGGAGCTGACAAGTTGTCTCTGCGCGAAATTGCGCGTCAGGTCGATTACAGTCCCGCAGGCTTATATGAATACTTTGGCAGTAAAGAAGAAATAATCAATGCGCTATGCATGGAGGGCAACAATCGGCTTGGGCAGGCACTAAAGATTGTTTCTACAGAGATGCCCTACCAAGAATATTTAGTCGAGTTGGGTCTAGCTTATATCCGCTTTGCCCAACTCAATTCTGAATTCTTTTCTCTGATGTTCACACGATTGCAAGTTGGGATAAAAGAATTTCCAGCAACCGAGACTGATTTTCACGCGGATGACCCTGCCCTTATCCTATTCCGTGCGATCAAGCTGGGCATCGAAGAGAATGACTTGCAAACAGATGACATATGGGAGATGGCGTACAGTTTTTGGGCAACGGCACACGGGCTAGCTATGTTGCAAGTGGTCTATCTTTCAGGGATTCAGTTCGACTTTGATAACGCAAATCGTCATGCACTCAAAACCCTTGTTCATGGCATGATGAACCGTCAGATTTAATCTTTTTTTGCACTATACCGAACACCGTTTAATAAATAACTATTGTTTATCAAGGAGTAGGTTGATGGATATTTTTCAAGGAAAACCGAACATTTATCAATAATTTAACACCGAAAAGGAGAGAGAATATGGATACTACATTCGCAGAAATGCCCGTAAAACAGGAACGAGAGCCTTCAACATTTCGATTTTTACTTAGCCTACGAGATTTCCGTTTACTCTGGCTGGGGGAAGCCATATCTTTATTGGGCGACCAATTTCATCTCATCGCCCTACCATGGTTAGCCCTACAACTGACAGGTGACGGTTTTGTAATGGGAACAGTACTAGCACTCGGAGGTATTCCCAGAGCATTATTTATGCTACTGGGTGGCGCAATTACTGATCGATTTTCACCCCGTGGCGTGATGCTTGGCTCCAATCTTGCCCGAATGCTGATAGTTGGCATCCTTGCTTTAGTTGTCCTTGGCAATCGTGCAGAAGTCTGGATGCTTTATGCCTTTTCGCTTGCTTTTGGTCTAGCAGATGCATTCTTTTTCCCGGCACAACAAGCCATTGTTCCGCAACTCGTTCCACAAAAAGCGCTACAAACGGCAAATGCCATCGTGCAAGGTACTGCCCAACTGAGCCTCTTCGCTGGTCCTGTTTTAGCAGGTGTCTTGATTGCAACCTTTGGTGGAAATCGGATTATCGACGGTGGAGAAGCTGTTCCCAATTTAGAAGGCATCGGTCTTGCCTTTGGCTTGGATGCACTTACCTTCCTAGTTTCTGCATTCTCACTTTGGCTAATCCGAAATCGCAAAGCAAAGGTATCAGACACGGAAATCTCCCAAGGCATCTGGGAATCACTAAAGGAAGGTTTAAGCACGGTCTGGAACGATCATGTCGTACGTGGATACTTTATCATCATTGCCACCTCAAATTTCCTCATTAACGGACCAATCTGGGTCGGG
>JANQRM010000581.1 GCA_028284565.1 Anaerolineae bacterium
GCATCCGCTGGCGGTGCATCCTGATTTTCAGGGGCAAGGGATTGGACGCGCGTTGGTTGAAGATTTCGAGCGATGGGTGGCGGACAAAGGGGCGTTGACGATTCAGGTGGGGACGGATGATGAGGATGATATGACTTCCCTTTCCGGCGTGGATTTGTATGAGAATCTGCCAGAGAAAATTGCGACCATCCAAAACTATAAGAATCATCCCTATAGCTTTTATAAAAAGTTGGGCTTTGTCATTATTGGTGTCATGCCGGATGCGAATGGGATTGGGAAGCCGGATATTATCATGGGCAAGCGGGTTTCTAATCCCCCTTTAAGTAGCGAAATGCTTAAAGAATCCAGCTAAACTGGGCGTACACTAAAGCGCACTTGATTTACTGACTGGTCAAATATTGTCCGCTGTTTGTCTTTCGCATTGAATTTAGATTTACCTTTAATTTCCAGCAGGCTCATAAATCGCAACATTCAAGGTTTGCACAGTTATGGCAGACACACAGGTCTGCCACTACAAGTCGTATTTTGAGTGTGGTTTTGATTATTTTTTAGTCAATATTGAATATATAAGACTGAGTATTAGCCTTAAATCTCTGCGTTCTCCGTGACCTCTGTGGTTCACTTTGCTTTGGCATAAATAATCATGCGTTCGGAGCCGTCCTCGAAGGGGGATTGGTCGGTGTCGCCATAGACGGCGGTGATAGTGAATCCGCACAGTGAGAGCAAGAGTTGCATCTCGGCATAAAAGTAATAGCGCAAGATGTGAGGGGCGATGAGGCGATGAACCACCCCATCTTCGTCGATTTCGTCATATATCCATTGGACATGCAACAGCTGTGTCGTGCGGTTGAGTTGGCTGATGGACTGGAGCATAATGAGATGTCCGTTTTCGGGTTCGAGGAAGGTGCGCTCGAAGACGATGTTATCTGTATCCTGTGAGCCGAAGACATCGCCTGCATTGGGTAAATCAATGATGAGCAAGCTGTTGTCGTCTAAGGTCGAATGGAGTTGCTTGAGGAGTTGGATTTGGGTGGCTTGCTCGTGGAAGTGCATGAGCGCGTTGTAGGTTAATAAGATGAGTTTGAAGGGGGTGTCGTAGGTCGCCATGAGGACATCGCCTTCGATAATGGTCAGCTTATTGCGCAGGTGTGGCATATATTGGAGCTTGGTGTCGAGGCGATTGAGCATGGCTCGGTCATTGTCGATTCCGGTGACGGCATAGCCTTCTTGTGCGAGGTGGAGGACGACGCGCCCGGTGCCACAGCCGACATCCAAGATGGGTGCGCCGTGTTGTTCGGCAAGTTGGCTGTAGAGGATGAGGTCATCCGTTTTGTCGCCTGTTTCGGCATCGTAGTATTTGGCGACGGTTGTGTAAAAGGCTGACATGGGTTTCGGCTTTCTGTAATGTAGGAAAAAGATTTAACGCAAAGGTAGCAGGTGGCGTAGACACTCACCATCAGGACGCAGAGAGATATTAATCGGAAATAATCGTTGTATCCAGTTGGACAGATTGCTGAGTCTCAATATTGAAAAGTTCAAATTTTGCTTCGGGAAGTTGCAAGATTCCGCATGTACGCATCATATTGTCTCGATTGCCAGCGACAGCACCCGAATTAAAAATCCATTTATCCTGATATTTGAGTTTCATCGGGATGTGTGTATGTCCCAAAATGACAATATCGGCTTGAGTGATTTCAAAAATCCGTTTGCAGGTATCTTCAGAAGCAGAGGGAAATACATGAAAGGTATCACTCCATGGTGCGCCATGCGTTACATAGACTGTTAACCCTTCCCAATGAAACTCACGTGACTCAGGTAATGCGTTTAAGTATTGCGATTGATACGAAATGAGTAAATCACTATCTATATCTTCTTCTGAATTCCATAATTCGATTGGTTCTGATGCGGCTTCTCTATCATGATTACCACGTACCGAGATGACGTTTTGAGACCGAATTGTGTCAATAACCGCTTCATCTTCCCATCCCCCATCAATTAAGTCGCCAGCACAGAGGATTTGGCTCACCCCTTTTGCTTTGAACAACGCCAGTGCTTGTTGTAGTGGCTCGATATAAGCATGTATATCTGAGACAATGCCAATTTTCATGGGTTTGCAGAAACGGTCTTTCTTGTTAATTGAACCGCCAAGGCGCAGAGATATTCCGAAGTGTGGATAAGATTAAAGTATCCTGCCTGTGCGAGCCGCCAAAGCATAGTTTCGCAGGTCTGGCGCGAGGTTTTCGTTGCTTTCTAAAAAATTGTCAATAATGGCAACAATACGTTCGGGGTATGCGAGCTTCCAATGCCCTAGCCCATGGAGCGCACTTTCTTGGCAGGCAATCGAATCCAATTGTAAAGTCTTTTCCATCACATCAATACATGGCTGGTCAAGGACTTCTCGATTAGGCTTACCTGATTTTCCATACATAGGGATGATGTCCCACCACATAAAACAGATGCTGTTCAAGGGATTTATCTCAGATAATTCAGATTCTATCTTAGGGGCATTCGTTATATGGGTACAACGGGGAAAGAAAAGTTGCTCAAATACATTGTACATATTGTGGACAGCACGAATACGTAATTCTAGGGGTAATTCCTCGTTAAAAAACTCGTACAAATCAGGTTCAGATTCATTGATTAAAATCCACAGGGCTTTATCGATTTGCTCATCTGTATAGGCAGTTAGGTATTCGACAGGTGACGCAAAAAACTCCGCGATATATTCGACTTCCAGTTGTTCATTGACTTCCCAATCATATAAATCATATTCCTTGTTAGGGTCCCACCCCTCTTCATAAGGACGTTCTTCAAAGGTATATTTCACCCAAAGTTCAATTGTCGAGGGGATGCCCTCCTCTTCGGCGGTATCCATATTGTTTTACTGCGCCTGTGAGTACATGCGTCCGCCGAACTCGTTGACCAAGCGGTTGTCGAGGTCATCGGCGTATTGAGCGACTTGCTGGATGACGTGGTTGGCTTCTTCGCTATCGAGACCGTCGAGGGGACGTTCACTGAAGACATAAACGACATCCAAATACACGCCAATGGAAGCATTCGTCAGTTGGAGATTGAGTTCGAGCAGATGGCGATAGAGGGGCAATAAAGCCGACTGCGGAATGTGCATAATCGGCGACAGGACCTGAAAATAGCCCCTGCCCTCGTCTTCTGAAATGTAGATTTCGGTCAATGCCGAGCCACGCTGGAAGTTCCAGCCATAGCCTGAATCGACATTCATCCGTGCCGCCACGGGGTCTACGCCGATGGCTGAGAGAATGGCTTCGACAGTTTGTGCGTAGCCTTGGAGGGATTGTGCACTTGGTTGTTGTCGTCTGAACATGGTGTTTCCTTTGGAAGAGTTTTTAGTCTTTTGTTTTTAGTTGTTAGTAAAATAGCTGGTCAGCAATCAGCATGTCAGCCATATCTTTTCACCTTCAAATCACTTATCACTCATGGCTTTCTACTTTTCAAACCCAAATCACTCTGTCCTGAAGCCGCGTGTCTACGCCGACCAGTCCTTTGCACTCATCACTCGTTACTCATTACTTTAGACCATTACTAAAAACCAATAACTAACCACTCGTCCTAATGATACGCCAAATCATGCCCGCAACGGAGGCATTGATTATCATAAAAACCTGCGCGCGATTGACAATTCGGGCAAGGCTTCGAGATTTCTTCGCCATAGAGTCGTCCCATATTCGGTTGTGGGAAGCGATTGACCTCGCGTGCTGATGGCAGGACTCCCCCGCAGACTTCACAATAAAAGGCTCCAAATTGCTGTGCTTGGCTGGCGAATCCGCAATCAATGCAATAGGTGCGTTGGGCGCGTTGAGCATCTTGCATGAATTGTTCGAGCAAGCGATAAATCATCGAAATGTGCAAACCCGATACCATGCCCGATGTTCGGCTAGCGTTGCGCGTGAGCATCCCCACCAGATAATTCTGAGAGAACACGGGATGTCCACCCGCATCGGGTATCGCACTGCTCTTTATCGTCGTCGGGAACCAACCCTCTGCGACACGCCCACTTGTCTGCCGACGATTCCCATTCAAATTTTGCCCATCATGCGACACGGCAATAATCTGTGCGTTCTCGGCGATGGTCGGCGTATTGCTCACAGGCAGGAGTTGTTGTACCTGCACATTCACCCGTAAGAAGGCGAGGTCATATTCAGGATAGGCACGGATGGGTTGTGCGGGCAGTTGTTGCCCACCATGAAAGGCGACGGTCACGTTTTCATTCCCACCCACAATATAGCGCGTCGTGGCGACAATGCCATCCATTGTGATGAAGAAGCCCGTTCCATTCCCATTGGGTCCCCCATAGATGCCGACGGTTCGTTGCACTCCCTGCACAGGCATGGCTGTCGCTTGGGGTTGAACAGGAGGCGGATGCATGGTTTGTGTGGAGCGCAAGAGATTCGGCTGGCTATCGCTCAAGTTCGGTTGTGGATAGGGATTGGGAGGCATTGGATTTTGTGGTTGTCCGAATTGCGGCGGTGGTGGTGGACGGTCATCCGGCGGGGTGAGATTGCCTGTCTCTGGTAATTTGTTCGGCGGGGGTGGTGGATTCGCACTCCCTGTATCGGGCAAAGATTGCGAGAGAATATGACTCAGTCGTTGCTGGACATCGGTATTATTGGGGTCAGCCTGTAGGGCTTGATTGTAGGCATCAATTTTGAATTGACGGTCTGGGTCCGTCTCTGCCAGCCACATCAATGCCACCGCCCGCAGATTCCCCGATAGCGTCTCATCTTTGAGGGCAACGCGGAGCAGGCGCGCCCCTTGCTGAATATCACCAGCTTGCATCGCTTGGATAGCTTGTTGGAGGGTGCGATGGGGCATAAGGCAGTCGTCTCATCTCATGGGCAATCTGCCTCTATTATAGTCCTCGCTTTTGCTTTCGACAAAATGGATTTACATGAGCATTTACAATAAGCAGAGCATCAAATACAGGAGTAATACATAATGGATGAAAAACCACCTTATCTGAAAAATGATAAACAAAATACCTATGAGACGAATTGTCCTTACTCCAAAATAAAAAGCGACACTATTAATGTCGCTTAGGATGTTCATTATCTGCGAATACGCCGAAGTCTTTCAAATCGCAGACGATTACGCATTATCTGATTCTGGTCAGAATCTGAGAGTTGCAAACCTTGCATTCCTATCTCAACCTCATGATGTAAAACTCTAGCAAACTCAGATCTAGAAATCCTCCCGTTTAGATAATCTCCAACAACCTCAGGGACATTAACATGATAGCTAGAGGTTACATAGTTGTGCTTATTTTCAAACATTGATATCTCCTTTATCTTTAGCATATCACAATATTACGTGATAATGTGTAAGGATTTCTTACATTTGTTCTGTATTCATATCATATCTCAATAATTTAACCTATACAATACATATACGCACTATTGAGCTGTACGTGATCTAGTCAATCTTCGTTGCAGAAAATACGTACACAGTATGGATTGATATGCACTGCAAAGATGGTCAAATTCCTCTGCTACAAAATGATTTACACGACTGCTGGTAATAATTAATATCGCTGTCGCTGTCGAGTCAGTGGCTAAATATCGAACAGGGATTGACATAAATGATGGGTAAAGAAGCAAATCTCTATCACGATAATCATCCTCGATTAAACCATCACGGTCAACATTTTCCACATTGGGGACGATCCAAGGTTTTCCCATTCGGAAGCTTCCACCAACATATCCCTGATCCGGAGAAAAATCTCTGTCTAAACGCTCTTGCTCTAAATCAATGAGACGTTCTTCGTTAATTCTTCTCCATTTTATCTCCAATTTCTCAGTGTTTGGGTTGTATACAAATAATGTAAAATTACAAAGCTCTTTTTCTCTGAAACCAAAAGCATCTTCGTGAAGTAGAACCAGAGGATCTAATAATTTGCTTATGTCATCGGACAAATTATCGTTTGGTTCTTGAACCAACTGCCACATTGCTTCATTTGAGAAATGGAGAGCAGTTCTTTGAGCATGAGACTTCCTATAAGAATTATCGCATTTTCTAACCCTCCGTTTGTAATATTCCATAACTTTATCAATCTGTTTAGGATTGAGTGTTTTTATTAATTTTAAGTATCGAATATTTCCGTATGCAGTAATAATAAGAGCAACTATCCAAACTCCCAAAAGTATACCCAAGTTTAGTGGGGAAACAGTTTCTCCACTAAGTCTTACGATTGCGATAATGGCGGTTAGAATTTGAGTCGCAACATTCGCGGCTACAATAACTACCGTTATGTCTGAACTCATCTTAGAGGTTACATCTGCTATATCTTTTGTGATTTTCCTCACGTCATTAGTAATAGCTCCCCTATTGGTAGTTGTTGCCGACTGCATACCCACCCTTATGTCAAATTATTTTAGCTATTAAGGAACTATACTGCAAAATCCTTATTTAGCCAATAACATCGAAATTAGCTCAGCGTTGGCATATAAGGGATGTGACAAACACGATCCGGTTGATGCGAGTGAACTCTAATTGATTCCTGACAAGAGGTGTCAAGAATACCTGATATGCTGGAGAAAACGACCCAACATGGAGCAAGCACATGGCAAATCTGGATATGAAGCAGACTCTCAAGCATCTCTACAACCCCTCATCAAAAGAAGTCAGTATTGTGGATGTCCCGCCGATGAACTATTTGATGATTGATGGCGAAGGCAATCCCGGCACATCAGAACAGTACGAGCAAGCTGTCCCCGCGCTTTATGGGTTGGCGTATGGCATCCGTGCCATTTGCAAAGACGCAGGCAAGCTCTACACCGTTATGCCACTCGAAGGTTTGTGGGCATTCAAAGGCGAACCAGTCGAGAACTTCCAACTCACCACGGCTGACAAAGACCGTTTC
>JANQRM010000588.1 GCA_028284565.1 Anaerolineae bacterium
AAGTGAGGCTCATAATACTTCCGCCATCGGTCATCAGGGGTTCCGCCCGTTTCGCCATCGCAATCTTGCTATACGCGCTGATTTCCATGGATTGCTTAAAACCGTCCCGCGAAATATCCACGAAGCGTCCATCCAAATCCTCACGTGCCGCAAATGCTACTGCATGAACGAGTGTATCCAATGAACCATAACGTTCACCAAAGGCATCAAATACCCGATCCATGGCATCATCATCTGTGACATCACATTCCATCACAAAATCACTGCCGATTTCTTCCGCCAGGGGCTTCACTCGCCGTTCCAGCTTATCCATTGCATAACTCAAGCCCACCGTCGCACCTTCCGATGCCAACGCCTGAGCAATCCCCCAAGCAATCGAATTCTTATTCGCCACCCCAAAAATCAGGGCTTTTTTCCCATCTAATAAACCCATTTCTTTCTCCTTCATGATGCGCCCTGTGCTGTTGTCAGGTTAGGGCAAAGTCGTTATAGTTAAATCTGAGGTTTGATAAATTAACGGATAATCTAGAAGATAACTCAGTCCAAAAGAATCACAGAAAATCTGAAAGTTTAGGATCTGTAAACGCCTTCAGGAGATAGAGCCTCCCTCCCTAAGAATTGGGGAGGGACTGAGGGAGGGGATACCATCCTAGTATTCAATCTCAGGCGATTATCGCATAGTTTATCAATAGCCAACACCTAATGTAACACGTCCATATTCGTTCCGCTACGCCAGAGGATAGCTCACCCCATGACAGAAACCGATGATCGCATCAATGTCTTAGTAGCGATTGATTTCTCCGACGACATTCTGCAACAACTCCAAGATGTCTCCAACAAGCTTAATATCCAGCAAAAATATCCCGACATTGAAGATGATGATTACCAAGACATCGAGATACTCTATACGGTCCGCCACTTTCCCACACCCGAACAAGCTCCACGCCTGCGTTGGATACAACTCAATTATGCGGGCATGGAAACAATCTTGGATCGCCAGATTGTCCAAGCAGAAGATGTGACCGTCACCTCTGCCAGTGGCATTCACGTCACACAGATGGCACATTTTTGCCTGATGATGATGATGGCATTCAATTACAACCTGCCAACGATGTTAGAGCATCAAAAACGGGGCGAATGGGCGAGCAATCGTTTTCAACTATTCAACCCAGTCGATATGGCACAGCAAACCGTCGGTATCGTCGGCTACGGAAGCATCGGACGCGAATTAGCTCGCCTCGCGGATAGCATGGGCATGACTGTCCTCGCCAGCAAGCGCGATGTCAAATCCCCCGAAGACACCGAGACCTACACCCCAAACGGCACTGGCGACCCCACAGGCGACATTCCAGAGCGCATCTATCCGGGACAAGCCATCGCATCTATGGCGAAAGATTGTGATTATCTCGTCGCGACCGCCCCCTTAACCGACGCAACCAAACACCTGATAGATGAACACGTCTTCGAGGCGATGAAACCCACCAGCATCCTCATCAATGTCTCACGCGGTGGCTTGGTGGATGAACCCGCCCTTATCAATGCCCTAGCGGCAGAGCAAATTGGTGGCGCGGCACTCGATGTCTTTGAAGAAGAACCCCTCCCATCCACTAGCCCCTTATGGAACTTCGATAACGTCATCATCAGCCCGCATGTCTCCGGCTTCGTCGGGGATTATCATCAAAAAGCCGCCGACTTGTTCGTCGAAAATCTCAAACGCTACCTCGACAACCAGCCCTTATTAAACGTCCTCAATCGAGAAACAGGCTATTAAAATAGCGAATCGAATCCCAGAAATAACCAAAAAATTGTAGGGACAGCATTCTTGCTGTCCGAGATACGAATACTATAACATTCAAAAATCACAATTTGTAACTTTCGACAAATAATGAAAAATGATCTAACAACAACTGAGCTAATCACTAAAAACTAACAACCAATCACGAGACCACACCATGCAACCACTCGGACGCAAAGACTTTATAGAAGACGACGAATACTCCGATGACAAAGACCTGGACGAATTCGGCTACGAGTCCCCGCACGATGACGACTATCTCACCATAGGGTACCTAGGCGACAACCGCCCCCGCTTCTGGACACCCAAACGCATCGGCATCCTCATCATCGTACTGATTCTAATCATCGCCTTGCTTCCGACTCTATGGCTTGCCAATCCGAACTAACAAATTAGGGCGTTCCATCTTAGAACACGCTTGATGTGACCCAATTGCCTTTGATTTTCTCCTGCAAAATCACATGGATCATAAAATCTACAATTATGACAAAGGGAAGTACAGACTCATGACTTCTAGTACTGTTGACGAAAGTGGGCAGGTCATACAATGAAGATGAGCAGTCACATTCTGAGTCAAAGGAGGGCTGTCAATGGAACGCAAAAGATACAGAGAGGGTCATTTCACAGGAATCGGCATCGCGATTGGAATTCCGATTGGCATCGCACTCGGTATCTTAATGGATAACATTGCGCTAGGCGTGGCAATTGGAGCTGGCATCGGGATACCTCTCGGCATTGCCTTAGAAAAGAAGAATAATCCCAATCCACTACTCCTAACCGAGACGGAAAGACGAGCCCGAGACCTGACCATCGCGCTAGCCTTGATTATTGGGGTGATCATACTCATCGCAGATATCGCATTGTTTATATTCATTAGTAACGCGCTCTGAAACATCCCAAGACCATGCTGGTAGTTGCTTGCCAGAAAGAGATGGACACCCAATGCAGGAGGCTAGACAAAAAAGAACCGCCAAATGGGGCGGTTTTTTTGATTCTCGGTTAATAGGCGACACAACTCAAACTTCGATATTATACGACTCAACCACCTTAATCGATGTCCCCTTTGCGCTATCAAACTCATAGAAATCACAGAACGCATAGGTCTTCCCATTCGTCATCAGGATGTCGCCATTCACCGCCGCTTCATTGCCATGTGTGATAATCCGCTTAATCGTCACCCTTGCATTCGCAGAAAAGTCGATTTTCGTCAATGCAGAGGCAAATTCCGCTTTACCAGATATGACATTTGCACCCACAACCCGCCAGATAATGTCATCAGCCACACTCGCCCTAAGAAATTCGACATCACCTTCCGCAAACGCCGTATTAAATTGCTTCAAAAACAGCTTCTTAGGGGAGTTGCAACAATCAACATCAACAGTGACCTTGACCATACCGCCTCTAATATAGGCTCTATTTTCAATTCACTATACAACAGAATAGTACGATTATACTGCTTTTGGACACTGAATTGTAGTTTCGCAATTTTACCTATTTGAGCGGTTTTGGCGAAACTGCAGATAGTTGAGAAAGATGCGTCTATTCCACTTGGCTATCATAGACGACAGGATGAATAGGGCTCTCAGCCAAATCACCCGATTTGCCGCCAAAGCCTAATTCAAGCGCCCGTTGCTGATAAATGTTATTGGGTTTCGGCAAGGACGTACCGTCAGGATAGTAGACTATCGTCATGACCTCACGAGGGCGGGTACTGGTATTGGGTGGTGCTCCATGCAAGACCCATCCATGGTGGAAGGTCGCATCGCCCGCCTCCATATCGACGCTAGGGGCTAAAGTAAAACCACGTTCCTCGATGAACTGCGAAAAATACTCCTCGGCAGCATCAGAAATGGGTTGATACCCCAAATCACCCTCGGTATGCGAGCCGGAAGCAAAAGATAGAGTTCCCATTTGCGCGGTCACATCCACAATCGGCATCCACAACGTTACCACTTCGTCTGTGTCTAGTGGGAAATAAAGCCTATCCTGATGCCACTGCGTTTTGCCACCACCAGGTTCTTTATAGAACGCCTCGTCGAGATAGATACGAACACGTTCGACTTGCATCAGGTCTGCTGCGATTTTTGCAAACCGACGTGCCAGCACAAAGCGGCGCGCTGCCTCCTCTCGTACTCGTAAATTCACAATAAGCAGAAATGCCTGCAAATCGCGGTCCGCAATAGCACGATTCTCCGGGTTGTAACGCTCAACAGCAGCCCGAATCACCGGGCGATAAGCGGAGATTTCTTCTGGCGACAATACGCCAGGCAGCAAAATATGACCATCTCGCTGATACTGCTCAACATGTCTCGTTGTGAGCGGGTATGAATCAAATAATGGCGGTAGGTCTTCGACCGATGGACTGATGCGTCCTGCAGAAAGCCATTCCCGCCAGAGACCATGATAATCCCAATTTCTGATTGCCACTCGCAAATCACTCTCTGAAAAATCGTAGCCGCTATCAGCAGCAATTTGGAGGCGACCCTCTAAATCTGTGGCACGGCACTGGTGAGCCAATTTGGAATCGTTCTGGAGCAACTGCAAGAACTCAATTGCATGACCCGTTTTTTGAAAATACACATCGTCTGATGACATTTGAAGTTTAGGTCCCTTCTTTGCTACAAACTAGCAAATGTCTCATGCGCCTTGCTTATTCAATCCAGTCTGGATTATCGCCATTTTTCGTAAATTGTGCAAATGACCATTGGCGCGTTAAATGGGTGTTGCTCAAAATTCTGAGGACCGCACCTTTCAGCAAGCCATCATCGCCTTTTAGCCACTTGCGTCTCCTCAACTGAATCACAGCATCCCTAGCTTTTTTGTTTGACAAACTCGCCACATTCATCACCAGCTGTCGTTTCAAGGTTTCGGTTTCTCGTCATTGAAAACGATATTCATTCAGGCGGTCAAGCAAGACAACCGTGGCAAATACACTCAGTATCTCTGTGAAGGCATTCGTCGCGTACCCATCATCATGAGCAAAAATTAGTGAGCCAATCCAATTAGAAAGACAGGCAAGACAATGCCTAGCTGATAAATCAACTAGTACTCTTTTTGATTCTTGAGAATAGTTTTTAAGCGTTGGGAAAAGGTGTTCGTCGCCATGAATCAATCCTTCCTTGCTATAGTCTTAAACTAATCTAATCATAGTGAATTGCATACACCACTTTTATTCTGCGTCAGAAGCCTGCATTTTGAGTAAATTGAATTGATTTCTTGCAAGCAGCCCGTTAGTGGTTGCCTCCCTCCTTACGAAGTGGGGAGGGCTGGGGTGGGGATAATATATGGAGAAGGCTTTACCTTCAACTTTCACACCATCCACTTAATTTCAAAACGAATTTCTGCGTTAAAATGGTGTATATATTTATGGTATCCTGCAACTACCGTGAATCCTGACCCTATTGCTCGCAAATCTGAACTAGCATATTTAGGTGCTCCGTCCGAGAATCCCCATTCTGTGACCTATGGCAAAATCACCTTTGCGGAGTGCGAGAGGTAATCAATCATCACGTAACCACAAAATACCTTGTTCCTCGTCTTGTGGTGATACAAAACGAACAGTGAAAAATGTAAAGGTTCTTAGAAGTGCCTCTGCCATATTCGACATAACACTATTGTTGTGGATTAGAAGAACCCGAATAACACGTTTTCTACCAAGTTTAGTGACGATCGAAGCGAATCTTCGGATATTAGAGCCAAGCGCAGGAAAACCTGAATTTGAGATGTCAATAATGATTAAAAAAGGAACTTGCTCATCAAGGGATGCTAGAACTTGATGGAGTGATTCAAAAAAGGCATCCATGCCTTGTCGACCGACTTCATGCAACGTCCATTTATGGATGTTATCAATCGGAGCATAATCAAAATAAGAGTTATTAGGACTCATCATAACTCCTGTGCAAATTACTAGGCAAGATGCACATTTATTTTCAGTATATCATAGTTTGTTCCAGAACCTCATTGCTACCATGCACAATGACAAATATGAAAAAGCGACGAATGATTGTCTCGTTTGAGTTTATCATCGATTCTTGGTATGCTGATAATACGTGAAAGTATTTCGCTGGAAGTTGTCTTATGTCAAGAACTCTGTCATTTCGATTATGTATCTTTGTCCTACTCTTGTTGGTTCTTCCCTTAGCAATTGCCGCCGAAATCAGCCCAAACATCGAATTCAGAACTTACCCAATTGGTACTGGACCCGATGCCTTTGACCAACCAGGTGTTGATTTTCAACTGATTCAAGGTAACTGGCAAGTCGGAAGTGGGGGGGTATTTGGTGCAGATACACCCGGAATACACACACTACAAATCGTATTTGACGATCCGCAGACTCAACTCAATTATGATTGGGCATCAGGAGCAGGTGCGCCCGATGTTCCCATAATGGAATTTTTCCACTGTGGCATCCGCATCCATACTCAACAAAGTGTCATGGCGAATCCACCTGTCCCATTTGATCGGGTTCGTATCACGATGACGTTGATAGGTCCGCAAACGCTTGGCTACAACGAACTAGGCTCAACCGAGACTGCAGGTCCAGTACCCTGCCCTGTTGGAGAAGACCTCACATCATCAGGTCCTATCATCGACCTCGCTACGATACCACCTGATGACCGCCTCAACTATGGGCAAGGGGATAGTTCATTTGGTATCGCTTATGCACAGCCCGATAATGGCATCACGATCTATGGTATCAATCCAGACAGCACAGGGTATCTCGCTACGAATGTCCCACCAGAAGACTTGCCCACCTGCGACCCGGGACCCCGCGAGAACCAACTTCTCGCCAGAAGTGCTGATGGCAAATACACCATCTGGTTATTGACCACTTGCGAATATCAAGTCAACATGGGCCCCGATGGGGAAGGCAAAGTTCATGTGATAACATGGCATGGCATCCCTCCCATCAAAGAGAGCATCAAATTTGAGGACTTTAATGTCTTCGATATACTAGATGGCTAACCCACACACTCTAAAAAGATAACGGTGGACAAACATGTCCGCCGTTTTTGATGTTCACATATCACTCATCTCTCGCACTTTCACACCATCCACTTAATTTCAAAACGAATTTCTGCGTTAAAATGGTGTATAAATACGGACGGAGATGCAACTACCATGAATCCTGACCGTATAGTATAGTCAAAGACACGTTGAACAGTCAGTAAGGATGGTGATGATGACCGACCCAAACAACCTCCCAGAAGAAGAAACCCAACTCGAAGAATCCAATTCACCGATTGACCGCTTCTTCCAACACCAACGCCGCGCCCTCGAAGAAACTGGCAAAGCCCTTGAATCCCTGCTTCCCCCCGGCTTCCGTGAACACAGCTCCGAAGCAGGACGCGAATTTGCCAAAGGCTTCCGAATTCTCGTCGATGCCGCCATTGACGAACTGAAAAAAGCGGGCGAAATGGACCCGCCGGAAGAAGTCGAAGTGGAGGTCGAAGTCAACAGTGTTGACGATGACGAACCCCCATCGTCAACAGGCGAGAACAAGATCAAAATTGAAGTTGATTAGTCTCACCATGAGACAATAGCCACTCCAAACCAGTACGTTAAGGACGGTTGAGTAATCGTCCTTTTTGCGCTTAGGCTTCACGCTTCAACAGTCAGACAATCAAGACAGCAGTATGCGGTGTTTGTAAATAGAATAGACACCCACTTCTCAAAAGGCTCCACGATGACACTTGTTACCTGTCGAACCCTATACGGTGAAACAAAACGAGTTCCTGCCGAGACGTTGATTCAACGCCCCTCGGTTTATGGCATTATTATGCATGAACACCATGTTCTGCTGTGTCGGACAAAAGTCACTGGCAAATATGTGTTGCCCGGTGGTGGCATCGAAAAAGGTGAGTTGATCGAAGATGCGCTCAAACGTGAAGTCGTTGAGGAAGCAGGCATTGCCGTTGAAGTGGGTCAATGCTTGCATTTCAAGACAGACTTTTTCTATTACGATCCCCTAGACATAGCCATTCATGGGTTCTTGTTTTTTCATGCCTGTATCCCATTAGAAATTGAACTACCCACATTGGCATACGATAGCGTGTCAGAAGATATTGCATTGGCAGAGTGGGTCAGCATTGCTTCACTCTCGGCAGAGCAAATCGAAACTCACGAACAAACTATCCTGTCGCTGATACACAACCAAGTGACTTAAATCTACGCAACAAAATCCCAATAGATTGATTCATAAATCAATGTTGATTCTTACACCTTATTTCTCGTGAAAAGTGAATCCTAAACGAGGGTTTATGGGTGTAAAACGGTCAAAAAATGTCGTTTAAGGGGTGTTTCAGGTCAGTTGCGAGGTTTTCGTGGATTTTTTGTCCAGCGTTTTTGACCCCTTTTGGTTAAAAATCAACTTATTTATCGTAGGTAAGGCGTCAGAAAATCACTAAAATAGCGTAATAATCCTTTACAAAACTTGCTGTCTGATTGTCAAAAAATCGCGCTATATTGGCTGAATCCTGACGGCTGAAAGCTAACCACTGAGGGTAAAAAATATCAGGCTCGTGCCAGCAAAATCCCGATGCCCAACACGCCACAAATCACAAAGCCCAACGTCGCCAGATTCGTATCCCCATTCGTATACAATAGCGTCGAAGCAATCAAAAAACTGCCGAATAACATCGCACGAGTCGTCCGCCGACTCTGCGTTTCAATCCGCCGTAATTGATAGCGATATTGCGAACTCGGCTTCGTGACAATCTGCACCTCGCCATCCACAATCTGACGGAGCAAAGTCAACGCTTCATTGTTGAATCCCATCTGTGGCAAGAGAATATTCCGTAAACTGCGAAACAAGCCCTGTGGACCATTCGCCAGCATACTCATAAAGGGATTACGCAGACCACTCCCGACCTCTGCTAGCAAGTTACCATCATTGCTCGTGATGAGCTTCTGCATATAGCCCTGCATCTCGCTCCATGGGTTGAAATCGGGGTCAAGGCTAGTTGCCATCCCACTCAGAATACCGACTGTCCGTCCCAAATAGACGAAATCCTGTGGGACACGGAAGGGCATATCAAAGAGCAAATCATTGAATTCTTCGCCGATTTCACGCGCCTTCTCAAAGTCCATCTCACGCATCTCCGTCATGCTCAAGCCCCACACCTGATTAAAGGCAACTTCGACGGCTTCTTCGATGCGTTTCTTATCCGCATCTGGCAGGAAAAAGCCCAGCTTATCATAGGACTCAACCAACATCTTGGCATCGCGTGTCAGCACAGCCGCCAGCGTATTCGTCATGCCCTTAGTGAGTTCGGGAGTAAGCGTGCCAGTCATGCCGAAATCGACAAAAATCAGGTAAAAAGGTCGTCCGCCTTTGCCGATATATTGCGCTTCATTTTCCACCGGCAGGGGATAGACAAACAGGTTGCCCGGATGTGGATCGGCATGGAACATGCGATGCTCAAATATCTGCACCATATAGGTATCTAGCAGACGTTTCGCCACGGCTTTTCGGCTGATTCCACTGGCTTCCATGCGCTCATAATCATTGATTTTGCAGGTGGTCACATCCTCAAGCGTCAGGACAATATCCGTTGAATGGTCATGATAAACGCTGGGGATATACACACCCTTATTCTGCTTGAACATCGCCCCAAATTGCTTGGCATTCTCGGCTTCTTTGCGATAAGAGACTTCCTCTAGCAAGACACGCCCGAACTCTTCTGCGAGAGCCACCGTATCCGCGCGACGACGTACAAACTGAAAGCGCATCGCCAGCCTTGCCACGACCATCAACGCCGCCAAATCAGTATAGACAATCTCGCGGATATTGGGACGTTGCACCTTGACCACCACACGGTCATCATTCAACAATTGTCCGCGATGCACCTGCCCCAAAGATGCCGCCGCCACAGGCTCTTCATTTATCCATTTGTAGCGATTCTCGATGCGTCCGAGTTCTGTTTCAATGACGGCTTTAATCTTGTCATAAGGGATGCTCGGCACTTCATCTTGCAGGCTGGCTAATTCCCCGATGACCTCTTCTGGCAAGATGTCGGCACGAGTGGAGGCGAATTGACCGAGCTTAATCATCACCCCGCCCATGCTGATGGCGAATCCGCGAAAGCCCCGCGCATACTTGCTCCACCGCTTGATTTGGGTGCGTTCCGCCCAGCCACTAAACCATTTCGCCACGTAAATATCCCAGAAGATCATGCGGGCGAATAACCACACGGCATAGATTACCGATTTCAGGAAGCGATATTGCATCCGTACACTGCGCGGACGCTCACGGTTCACGCGCTCGGCAACAGTCTCGATTTTAGGTGCTTTGGGGAGAGAAGACAGGGTAGCCCCATTTGGGCTGGAGCTACCGTTTTGTTGAGGTGTTTCGCTGTGTGTTAGACTTGCCCCGTTAGTCGCTGGCTTTGTTGCCGTTGGTGGGTTCTTTGCGATAGAACTTGATGTTGAGGGCTTTGTCTTCAAATTTGGCATTGGCGATTTCTAAGTCCTGTAAAGCACGCGGGAGGACGATATTACGCCGATAGGGACCGACGCGCAGGGTAATCTCGTCACGGGAACGATAGAGGTCGAGGTCATCTTTATCGGCAAAGCCTAGCGGGACTCTGAGCATATATTCTTCGCCATCGTTGATGCTTTCGATGCTATGTGTCTGCCCGTCAAAGAGGCGTTCTGCTGGATTTTTATCGCCATAGAGTTCATCGGCTAACAGGCGTAGACGCTCCAAGCCACCGATTTCGCCACCGAAGAGGGGTGCGGTCAACAAGGGCATCTCTTTACCGAAGGCTTCTCCAATGAATTCGACATTTTCCTTTTGCTTGTCTTTCCATGCTTGGAAGTAGGGGTCGGTTACTTCATCGGGGATAATGCGGTTGCAGATGATGGCATCCGTCGCATAGCCATAGAGATTCAGATAGGTATAGACGCGTTGTGTCTCTTTGATGACCATCTTCTCTGGGTTGACGACGAGGCGCATACTGGCAACTTCGGGATTGGAGAGCAATGCACCCACATTATCGAGATTGTCAAACAGCTTTTCGACTTGTTCGATGGCTCCATCATCCGAACTGCCATCGTTGCGACGCAAGAGGCTATTGCGGAAGTTGATAATGCGTCCAATGCCGCGTGTAATCCCCAGCAGGCGTTCTACCCACCAGCGCGTGACATCGGGCAAACTGAGCAGGCGGAGCGTTTCCGCAGTCGGGGCGGCATCCACTACCAAGACATCATATTCGTCCGCCTTGAAGTATTCGTTAATCCAGAGCAGGTGTGCGCCTTCTTCCAAGCCGGGCAAGATGGTCACTTCTTCTGCGACGACATCCTCCACCCCCTTACGGCTGAAGATGGCGGTCATGTATTTTTGCACTTTGCCCCAATACTTGTCCATCGAATAGCGGGCATCGACTTCTTGCGCCCACAAATTGGGATAAATCTCGGTGGGTTCGGGTCCGATTTCGATATCGAGCGAATCGCCCAAACTATGCGCTGTATCCGTGCTAATCACGATTGTTTTCATGCCCATCTCTGCACAGCGCAACGCTGTCGCTGCCGAGATGCTTGTTTTTCCAGTTCCACCTTTACCCGTATGAACAATAACTCGCATACGTTTTGTACCTCATCTTGATTGGTCGATGTGTTTATCTCATAGTATAGACGCAAAACGCGCCTAAATATATATACGCTCGGTGAGAAAAAAAGTCGCGGACTTATTACGAAAACGATTTAATGCAAAGGCGTGGAGAACGCAAAGGGAATAATCATAACTTCAATTCCAAATTGATGCTTCTCACCAGTTTAATAGCTACTCATTTTCTCAGGTGGACTCATATACGACGTGACTACATGACCTATACACTGATAAATGAAAGCAGGAGAATGACAAAGGCATAGAAAAAGACATTTCTGTTTTGAATTAAAATATTGTGGATTGATACTATACTGAGAATTAATCCAGTGATGAGAGTAGCAATTCCGATTGGGATCACAAAATTTCCCTCATGCAAGATTTTTTCCACCCCTACAAAGAAACCAGTTCTCCTTAATGAGATATACTTTTTATCCCTCAGAATTATAATACTTTGATAAAGAAAATTAAGCTCGATGAACAGAACAAAGATATGGACAAATATTTCCATCAATTTGAACCTTATACTCTCTATCATTTAATTGTATTTGTTGGTGGAAAATAACTCCTCCCCAATTTTTAGGGGTTTTGATAACAGATTTATTCGATTTCTTATCTCGCTGCGCCTTTGCGTTGAGGTCAGTATCTAGGCGAACCTCTGAGAACTTTTCGTCGTATCGTTTCCCTAGAACAAACAATCGATTCCTTAAGCCGGTGACAGGATTTCTTATGGTAATCCTAACGCGATTTACTTGACATTTCCGAACAGATGGTCTATCCTTAGTTTGTCGAACAAAAATTCTAAAAACACTGTCTTGAGGAGACAAAAAATGCCACGGAATGTTGTCCATATCGAAATCCCAACTGCTGACCAAAGTGCATCCAGAGAGTTCTACAAAGAACTATGTGGATGGGGTGTACAAAATGTCCCGATGCCACAAGGCGGGGAATACACCACGTTCAGCGATAGCAACACGGGACTAGCATTGTCTCCAGTGGGTGAACACGTCAAGCCGGGGGATGTGCTGGTGTATCTGCACAGTGATGACATCGACGCTGACCTCAAACAAGCGGAATCACTGGGCGCAACGGTTGTCACGCCACGAACTGAGATTACTGGGTTTGGCGCGTTGGGTGTGTTTCGTGACCCAACTGGCAATCAAGTCGCCTTCTGGCAGAGTGCCAGCCAAGAGTAAGTCCAAAATTTGTAAACCATAATCAAACGCCTTACCTCCTTATGGTTGGGCAAGGGTTAGCCTGCCCTTGCCTTTTTTCATTTGCATGAAGAGACATCACAGAGATAATCGACTTGGTAATGATTGCAGAGTGAAGGACTGGAATGAGCGAGAAAATCGCCTTCAAAGATTATTATGGTTTATCGTTAGCCAAAGACCTTGCCACACGCCTACTGGAAGTCTACCCACAATTCCCCAAGGATGACTTCATTGCACACGTCGAACCGACGATTGAATCGCTTGAATTGAAAGCACGGGTTGCCTTGATTGCGGAGGGTTTGCGGGAGACCTTGCCAGATGATTACCCCACAGCCATGCAAATCATCTCTCAACTTTATGGGGAGGAGAATCCATCGGAGGAATCGCCCTTTGATTTTGGTTACTGGTTGATGCCCATTGCCTATTTTGTGGAAGTCTATGGTCACGACCACTTTGAGGTGTCGATGGAAGCCAACTACGAAATCACGAAGCGTCACACAGCCGAGTTCTCTATTCGCCCTTACTTAGAGCAATATCCAGACAAAACGCTGGAACGTCTGCAACAATGGGTGAACGACCCCAATCCGCACATCCGTCGGCTGGTCAGTGAGGGGACACGTCCGCGCCTGCCTTGGGCATCTCGCTTGCAACAGTTTATTGACGACCCAACACCCACGCTTGAACTCCTTGAACAACTCAAAAATGACGACTCGCTTTATGTGCGGAAGTCGGTGGCGAATCATTTGAATGACCATCTGAAAGCGCATCCTGAGCTTGTACTCGACATTTTAGAACGCTGGAATGATGATGCAACCGACGAAACCCGCTGGATACTCCGTCATGCGCTACGTAATCTGCTGAAAGAAGGGCATCCCCGCGCCATGAAATTGTTCGGTTATGGTGAGCCAATGGTGTCACTTGGCGATTTCACCTTGAATACCCATGCGTTAAATTTAGGGGAGACATTGGAGTTCGATTTCACGCTCCATAGCGAGTCGGATAATGAGCAGAAACTGATGATTGATTATGTGATTCACTTCATGAAAGCCAATGGCAAAACTAGCCCGAAAGTCTTCAAACTTACGGAAAAACAACTGCCTGCTAACGACTCGCTGACAATTAGCAAAAGCCATACGATTAAACCGATTACCACACGCACGTATTATGCCGGAGACCATCGAATCGAGATTCAAGTCAACGGGGAAATCGTTGGCGGCACATCGTTTGAGTTAGTGATTTAGGAGGCAACCTCATGCCCTATGTCAAATTTACGCCCAACTTAAAACGCTTCTTTCCAGATTTAGAGAATACGACCATCGAAGGGGATACCGTCGCGGAAGTCGTGACGAATATCAATCAACGCTGGCACGGTCTAGCAGATTATATCGTGGATGAGCAAGGCGCGTTACGCAAGCACGTCAATATCTTTGTCGGGGAAGAACTCTTGGTGGATAAACGCGCGCTGTCCGATGCCGTCAGTGACGACACACGCCTATACATTATGCAAGCCTTATCAGGGGGATAAATCATGACAAAGCAATTGCTTTTAGGAACACGCAAAGGACTGGTGATTTTAGAACAACAAGGCAAGGATTGGCGCATTTGTCGGGAGGCTTTTGCTGGCATTCCGGTGTCCTATGCGATGGTGGATTCACGCACGGGGACACTCTGGACAGCACTTGATCATGGGCATTGGGGCGGGAAGTTGCATCGCTCGACAGATTTAGGCGAAAATTTCGACGAAATCCCCGCGCCGAAATATCCCGAAGGCACACTACGGAGTGATGGTGAACCCGCCGCGACAAGTTATACATGGATTGTGCAACCCGGTGGCGACGACCAACCGAATCGCCTCTATGTCGGGACAGAACCCGGTGCTTTGTTCCAGAGTGATGATGGTGGTGAGACCTTTGAAATGGTCGAGGGTTTATGGAATCATCCCTCGCGCGAGAAGCACTGGTTCGGAGGTGGACGTGACCATCCTGGGTGTTGCTCAATCGTTGTTGACCCACGCGATAGTAATCATATTTACGCGGGTATTAGTGTCGGTGGAGTCTACGAATCGACGGATGGCGGCGTGACATGGGAAGGGCGTAACAAGGGACTCATTGCGGATTATCTGCCGAATCCTCATGCCGAATATGGACATGACCCCCATTTCATGATTGCTAGTCCGTCCAACCCCGATGTGCTGTGGCAACAGAATCATTGTGGCATCTTCCGTAGCACAAATGGCGGACAAGAGTGGGAGCATCTCTCGCAGAAAGATGTGCCTGCTTATTTTGGCTTTGCGATTGCACCTGATGATCAGGATGAGGATGTGGCATGGGTTGCACCCGCGATTTCAGCAGAATATCGCATTCCAGTCGATAACTCGCTTTGCATCTCACGCACGGAAGATGGTGGGAAATCATGGACCGCATTGAGGGAGGGTCTGCCGCAAGAGCATTGCTATGACATCGTGTTCCGTCATGCGCTGGATGTGACAGGGGATACGCTCGCCTTCGGCACGACAGCCGGCAACGTCTATGTCTCACATAATCGCGGGGATAGTTGGGATTGTATTGCGTCGAACTTGGCAACGGTGTATTCGGTACGTTTTGTGAAGGATTAATGCGAAACATTGGAGTAATTCAGTAAGGGCATACAGCTGTACGCCCTTACAAAGCACCTTGTAAAATCTAAGACTTACCCAATTCCAACCTTAACCGTTGCCATGACGGGAACGCTCTTGCCAACTGTGGAAAACATATCTTGTCCACGCGACGGTAAAATTGGAGACAAATCAATCACAAACGTGATTCAAACAATTGGGCGATAGGTCGTCGGATATGTTAGACTCTGGCTCTTAATCGAACTGATGCTACATAGAAAGCCTTCACGATGACCTATACCCCCAACTCCCAACGCTATGATTCCATGTCCTATCGTCGTACCGGACACAGTGGCTTGTTGCTCCCGGCGATTTCGCTGGGCATCTGGTACAACTTCGGCGGAATCGACCCCATTGAAAACTCCCGTGCGATGATCCACACGGCTTTTGATTTAGGAATCACACATATCGACATCGCCAATAATTATGGTCCCCCACCCGGCTCTGCAGAGGAAACCTTCGGGCGCATCTTCCGTGAAGATTTGTCACGTTATCGGGATGAACTCGTCATTTCCAATAAAGCTGGGTATCGCATGTGGGAGGGTCCCTATGGCGAATGGGGGTCACGCAAGTATCTCATCGCCAGTTGTGACCAGAGCTTGAAGCGCACAGGTCTCGAATACTTTGACATTTTCTATAGCCATCGTCCCGACCCCGACACGCCACTCGAAGAAACAATGGGCGCGTTGGATTTCATCGTGCGCAGTGGACGTGCGCTCTATGCAGGTATTTCCACTTATAGCCCCGAACAAACCCGTGAAGCCAGCCGTATCTTGAGGGAGCTTGGCACACCCTGTTTGATTCATCAGCCACGCTACAATATGTTTGACCGTTGGATTGAAGATGCCTTGCTGGATACGCTGGCAGATGAGGGCATCGGCTGTATCGCCTTTTCGCCATTGTGTCAGGGCATCTTGACGAACAAGTACATCAATGACACACCGGATGATTCCCGTGCCACGAAGCTTGCTGGGGACTTTCATTGGGGCGATGAAGTCACGCAACAACGTATTGCCAAAGTCCGCCAATTGAACGAGATTGCCCAAGCGCGGGGACAAAATATGGCACAGCTGGCGGTGTCATGGGTGCTACGCCATGAGGGGATGACCTCAGCTTTAGTGGGTGCGAGTCGTCCTGAGCAAATCACAGACATTGTGAAGTCGTTGGATAATCTGGACTTTAGTGATGAGGAATTCCAAGCCATCGAAACCATCTTGAATGCAGACTAATGCGGAGCTATGAATGACCGTCCAACGCTGTGAATGGTGCAGTGACGACCCCATTTACCAAGCCTATCATGATGAGGTGTGGGGTAAGCCGGTGCATGATGACCGCCAACTCTTCGAGATGCTATCGCTTGAAGGCGCACAAGCGGGTCTCAGTTGGATAACCATCCTCAAGCGACAAGAGGCTTATCAAGAATTGTTTGATAATTTTGTTCCAGAAATTGTCGCCAACTATGATGAATCAAAAATCGCGTCCTTGCTTGAGAACAAGCGGATTATTCGAAATAAGCTCAAAATCAATAGCGTGGTTACGAATGCCCAAGTCTTCCTCAAGGTGCAAGTGGAATTTGGCACGTTTGATGACTATATTTGGGGCTTTGTGGGCGGCGAACCGAAAATCAATTGCTTTCAGACGATTGCCGAGATACCTGCGAAAACGACGGAATCCGAAGCGATGAGTAAAGACCTGAAAAAGCGTGGGTTCAAATTTGTCGGCGCGACGATTTGTTATGCCTTTATGCAAGCCTGTGGCATGGTGAATGACCATACGAAACAGTGTTATAAGTTTCCGTGTTAAGGGGCGGTTGTTGGTTGTTAGTTTTGGTTGAAATATCAGCTCGTCTGAAAGTGTATCAAGAATGGCTTTGAAAGTCTTGTTGAAAAAATCCTGCCTGAAAGTCAATAAGCTATTATCTTAAATATCTAGGTCTTTATACAATATTCCAACGGAAGATTTCGCTAGATATGGTTTGTAAGGAAAAGCATTGAGCAGGTCTGTCGGTGTACGAGCCTCTTCTACAAGTGGGATAAATTCTTGGTAAGTTCTCACTCTCGAATCACCTTTACGATCAACAAATTGACCCCAAAGTGAATCACCCATAAATGATATATTTCCCACACTGCCGGGAAATTTATCGATATATTCTAAAGGAACCAGTCTCGACATACCTTCGGTGTACTCTTTAGGAAAGGTATCTCGGTATTGAGGTACGATATAAAGCCAAGATCGTCCCATGACTTCCTCAGCATCAGGATGAGCCACGCGAATATGTTGAAACATTCGATGTAGATCAGCACGCCTTTGATTTAGAAAATCTGGATGCAAGCCACTCTTTTCACCTCGTTGAGTGCTAATGAAGTGAATCTTTATAGTATTCTTTCCATGATTAAACTTGTGCTTGGGATAGTAATCAAAGCTAAAAAACCCAAAGTGTTTCCCATCATTTTCAGGATAGCGAGATGGGGTATATTGTGCGTGATCTTGGATTATATATGTATCAAAAATTATCCTTGAAGTCGTTTCTGGAGAGACACTATTCTTAAGTCGATCAATTATTGAAACCCACCTATGATCTAAGAGTTGACCTTTTTTAAACACGGCACCTGTAACTCTTCTATATACGGCTGTGTTCAAAATCAAAGCATCCATCAATGATGTTCCAGTCAATTCGGACCATTTGTAAGCAAACCATACTTGAGCTTTGAAATATTCATAAGGACGCTCAAGATTTCGAGTTCTTATCTCTGTAATTCTTTTTTTATCAACTCGATTATTATATTCAGACATCATCTTCATCCGAAATTACAAATAAAGCCTTTGTGAATGTAGGCTACTATAGTATCACTTAGTCTTATTTGTAGGAAACCTGATGCTCATAGCAACAGAGCGCAACTCCAAAATCTGTGCAGTTATCAAAGATAATTTCTTTCGTGTTTTCGTTAGACTCATTGTTTTGGTGATATCTATAATTTTGATCAGTTGGGATTTTAGTTATGTCCAAAAATTGTCCGCAGTGTGGCGCGCCTGATGTGGGTGGATTAGATGGTTGCGGGGCTTTGTATGAGCAATTTACCTATCAGGCGATGGAGCATGTCAGCCTCGCTTCAATGCTTAATCTGGCATTTGATGCCTATTGTATGCAACACGTCGAAAAATATGGCATCTCTGCCAAATCCTATTGCGCGCATTTGACACGACTCTGCATTGGAGTAGAACATGCAGGCAAGCACGACCTCTATGCCAAATTGCAACGCTGGTATCATGCGGGTGTGACGAAGCCCGATATTTTAACGGAGCGTGGGTCAATCTGGATAAGCGATGTGATGGCAATAGACGACATCCTCCCCAAAAGCGAGAAAATCCGTGAATGGGCGCAGAATGTGTGGGATGCTTATGCCAGCCAGCAGGACATCGCTCGTCAGTGGATACGGGAGGCTCTCAACAGCAAAGGGAAACGCCGTTGAAAGTTATATATCTTGTGCAAATTAACTTACATTCGATGTTGTTTACCTGCTCACACTCAGAATAAATGCTCTCGAAAGGACCAAAATGGTAACGCGACACGACCTCGAAACTTTAGGGGAAGAAATTCTGACGCTGATTGAAGACAAAGGTATTCAGCCGGAGATGTTTTCTATTGGAATTCGTATTTCTCGTGAGGAATATGAACGTATCAAGGGTGGTTTGTCAGGTACTAAAGTTGACTTGGGTAATACTTTCGCGCTTTCTAATCCTAAACGGGCAATACAACTTAACTTTCCATTTTTGAAGGTCAAACCTACCAATAGCGATAATTCTCCTTAAAGACAATTCTGCTACGAATTTAGTCGACAATTTGCAAGATATTGTTTTCTTTTTATATCTTATTCTGCTTCATCGACAAACCAGACAGTGTTGCCTGTGGCGCGCATCTCGATAATCTGTCGGTCAGGGAAGGAGGCTTCGAGTTGTTGACGCACTCCGTCTCCACCATAGTCCCATGCGCCGACAATGGGACTGTCGAAATAGGGGCTGGTGGCGACCATGAGCGTACCGAGTGACCGCCAGCGTACGGCATCATCTCCAGATGAGGGACCTGTGACAATCACTAAAACATCGGAGTCACCATCGCGTCGTTCTTCTACCCCATCGAGGATGTGCTGTCCGATGAAGTTGAAGCGATACAAAGCCGAGATACGGGGCGTACTGTAAGCGTAGAGACTCCAGATGAGCAGGACGGACAATCCAACATAAATCAACCAACGATTAAGGCGTTGTGCAAGCCAAACAATCGGAATGGCACTGAGAATGGTGAAGGAGGTCAGTGCCTCGAAATAATAGCGGGTGCTGTAGCGTTGTGAGCCAATCCAATAGGTCAACTGGACAATCACCAGACTCAAGACAAGGGAGAGCAGGAGCCATGTCCAGCGCGCTTGTTTCCACGCAGGGCGACTCATCAGCAGGAGGGGTGAGAGGACAATCGTAAATGCCAAGCCAACCCATGCCCATGAGAAGGGAATACTCTGTTGTAAATTATCGGGTAAGTTTACGGACAAGATACACCAACCGACTGCAAGGATTGTCCATGTGATGAGGACGGGTAATCGTCTGGATTTGCTTTTATAAATGTCGCCTTGTCGAGATAATACGCCGATGATGACACCCAAGGGCAAGAGGATGAAGCTAACTCCGACAATCTTGAAATAATCGCTTTTGGTGAGGAGATGTTCTTCGACTTCGGGTGTGATTGTCCCTATCGACCAGCCGAGTGCATCGTTGACTGTCCATGACAAATCGAAACGGGCATGACGAATCCCACGCTCAATGGTGTGTCCGTTGCGTCCACAGCATTCGCCAAAGCCGATAGAATCGTATGTCCAGACAAGGGTGTAGAGGTTCTTTCCTGCGTCGCCTGACGTGGCATAGTTATAGATGGGTATCGCAGAAGTAATCAAGATGGTGACGACAGAGAGGGCGAGAAGTGGTTTGAGAACCGATGTGAATTGCAAAGCATTATTTCTGAGAGTACGTATCAATCGCCAGCCACTCCATGCAATGAAGGGCAAAGCTATACCAATGGCGGTTAAGGGGCGGGCAATCACGACCATGCCGAGTGCGAATCCGGCGACGACACCCCACTGTAGCGCGCGGGTGCGTTCAATCCGCCAATAGGCAACAATGAAAAGTGTCGTGAAGAAGAGAGCCATGGTATGCCCCATGAGGGAGGCATTGAGCAGGAGTGCGGCAGGAGAAAATGCCGTTAAGGCTGAAGCGACCACACCAACCTCTCGATTGAAGAGGGCTGTCCCCAAACGATAGTCGAGGGCGACGGTCAAGCTGGCGAAGAAGGCATTGACCACCCATGCTTGTCCTAGTGCGACCCCACTGGCTAACCATGCCGACCAACCGGGCGTGTATTTGCTGAAGCGATTGCCGTTGAAATCAACCACAAAAGGTTGCCAGAAAGAACGACGGGGTTGGGGCGTTTCTAGGACGAGATTGCCCCGTGCAAAGACCTTCGCTTGATAGAGATAGGCGACTTCATCTTCGAGATGGGGCAGGCGTTCAAAGACTCGTTCACTGACGAGCGCACTCATGACGAAGCTAAAGAAAATCAGTCCGATGGCGATGAATTGGGGACGTGAGGCAGGATGTTTGGGCATGGGGGTATTATATCAGTTTTTCGTTGTCGGTTAGTAAAAACGGGTTTAGGTGTAGGGGCGGATCGCGAACCGCCCTTACAAGAGGCTATCTATTGCTTGATTCTTCATCGTATCTTCAAAAGTTGCTGATAGACTAAGGGGTAGGGCTTGAAAAGGATGCTGTGATGCAGAAACCTCATATTTTGCTGGTGGAAGATGATCCCAAAACGGCGTATCTCGTCCGTGTGTATTTAGAGAGTGATATCTATCGGGTGACGGTAGCGACAGATGGCGAGATGGCATTGCAGTTGGCGCATCAGCATGAGCCTGACTTGATTGTGCTGGATTTGATGCTCCCTAAGTTGGACGGACGTGAGGTGTGTCGGCGGTTGCGAGAAGCGGATAACGATGTGCCGATAATTATGCTGACGTCGCGTTCAACGGAAGCGGATATTCTGCATGGTTTGGGCAATGGTGCAGATGATTACATCACGAAGCCCTTTAGTCCCAAAGAAGTGGTTGCGCGAGTGAAAGCGGTTCTGAAACGCACTCAGAAACCGAGCGATACTCAACATTTGCAATTTGACCAATTGCGGATTGATTTGGTGCGTCATGAGGTGTGTGTGGATGACGTGCCGTTGCGTCTGACTCCGAAGGAATTTGATTTGCTGGTGCTGATGGCGAAGTCACCGGGGCGGGCATTTAGCCGAAATGAATTGGTGGAGAAAGCCTTTGGGCATGATTATGATGGCATGGAGCGCACAGTGGATGCCCATATCATGAATCTGAGAAAGAAGATCGAACCCGACCCGGCTGACCCGATTTATGTCGAGACGGTCTATGGCATCGGTTATCGGTTTATGGAGCGATGAATATGTTCCGAAGTTTGCGCGTTCGTATTTTGGGAATGATGTTATTGGTGGTATCTGTGGCATTGGCGACGGTCTTGATCTCAGCCAATATTGCCACCCGTAATCAGTTTTCCAAGTTTGTCGAAGAAGATCGCTTTGTTCGTGGGGAGATTATTCAAGATGGCTTGTTGGATTTCTTCTTGAGTATTGAAGCCCCGATGTTTGATCGACCAGTCAATCGAACATCGCCCTTTCGGATTCTGGACAATGCTCCCATATTTCCATTTGGCATGTTCGTGATTGATGTCAGCGACTTGTATCCCATACCTCAGCCCTTTCTATCGCGTTCCGGTGTGTTTACCACTTATTCAACGCCATTGGGCGGTGAGGGCGTGAGTATTGAAAATCTGAACTTTGAAGAACTCCCCAATGGCGAAGTGCTGGTTAGTGTGGGGGGAGAAGAACTTGCCTCTTTTGCTATTGAACCCTTTGACATTGCCTCTCGTCCGGTACGGTCAGGTTTTTTGGATGGCATTTCGCAGACATTTTTGATCAGCGGTGCAATTGCTGGCTTGAGTGCGATTGTCGTCACCTTATTACTCTCTCGCATGATATTGCGTCCTGTGAATGCCTTAAAGAGTGCGGTGCAACGGATTCAAGGTGGGGATTTGACTCAGCGGGTGACGATTCCGGCGCAGGGGGAAATTGGAGAATTAGCCGATGCCTTTAATCGCATGGCGCAGACGCTCCAACGAAACGAGCAACTACGACAGAACATGGTGAGTGATATTGCCCATGAATTGCGAACGCCCATTACGAATATTCGGGGTTATTTGGAAGCACTCGACGACGGCGTGATGCAAGCGGATAAGCAGACGATTCATCTGATTCATGAAGAGGCGGTGTTGCTGACGCGCTTGACGCAGGACTTGCAGGAATTGGCTCTGGCGGATGCAGGGACGCTCCAGATTGATAAGCAAGCGATGTCGATGGAGCAGGTCATTCAGCAGACGATACAACAACATCAACCGCGTGCGAAGGACAAACAAATTCGGTTTGTCACCCATATCCAAAAAAACATGCCCGATATTCATGCAGACCCAAATCGAATCGCACAGGTGTTGCATAACCTCTTGAGTAATGCCGTTTACTATACGCCTGAAAAAGGAACGATTACGTTGTCCGCTTCGGTAGAGGATGAGCTGATGACGGTACAAGTGGCAGATACTGGCAAGGGGATTGCACCAGAGCATCTGGAGAATATCTTCGAGCGATTTTATCGGAGTGACCCGTCGCGTAATCGGTCAACGGGTGGGGCTGGCTTGGGCTTGGCGATCGTCAAGCAATTAATCGAGGCGCATGACGGCAAGGTGTCTGTCGAAAGTGAAAAAGATAAGGGGACGACATTTACCTTTGCCTTACCCCTGAATAGTCAGAAGTTGACCGATAATAAGTGACATTACCATCTTGACTTTTCGAGTTGGTAACAGTACATTTGTTCTGTAGCTAATTTTGGCTAGCAATCTTGGAGAAGGGGAGATTCTGTGGCTCAGGAATATATTGAGATTCAAGGTGCGCGCGTCAATAACCTCAAAAATGTGTCATTACGCATTCCCAAACGGAAAATCACTATTTTTACAGGCGTATCGGGTTCAGGCAAATCGTCTATCGTCTTTGATACGATTGCCACCGAAGGGCAACGCTTGCTCAATGAAAATTTCAGTATGTTTGTCCGTAACTTTTTGCCTCGTTATACGCAACCTGAAGCGGATTCCATTGCGAATCTGAGTATGCCTGTTGTCGTTGACCAGAAACGGCTGGGTGGTGGGTCGCATTCGACAGTGGGGACGATTACAGATATTGCGCCTGTATTACGTCTCCTATTTTCACGCTTGGGCGAACCCTTTGTCGGCTACTCAAATGCCTTTTCGTTTAATGACCCACAGGGGATGTGTCCCGAATGTAATGGTCTGGGTCGGAAATTGGGTGTCGATTTGGATTTGTTTCTGGATACGTCGAAATCACTGAATGAAGGTGCGATTCTGTATCCCGATTATGGGGTTGATAAATGGGATTGGAATATTCTCGCACAGACGGGCTTGTTCGATATGGACAAGAAGCTCGACGATTTCACCGACGAGGAAATGGACAAATTGCTCTACAGCCCACCTTTCAAACTCAAAACGGAGGTGGCGGGTAAAGCGTTCAATCTCACGGTTGAAGGGATTATCGACAAGTTCTCACGCAAGTACATCACGAAAGACCTCTCCACCTATTCGGAACGGACACAGAAAGCCGTTAAGCCCTATCTCACAGAAGGTCCTTGTAAATTGTGCAAGGGCGCACGCTTGAGTCAGGATGCGCTCAATTGCCGGATTGATGGCTATAACATTGCTGAATTATCCGCGATGGAAATCAGTCAGCTAATTGAAGTTATTCAAGGATTATCGGATGCCAAAGCCACCCCCTTGATTGCGACCCTCACGGAACGCCTGCAACATCTGATTGATATTGGTCTGGAATACCTGACGCTTGACCGTCCAACTGATTCCTTATCGGGTGGTGAATCGCAACGAGTGAAAATCGTCAAGCAACTTAGCAGTAGTTTGATTGATGTCATGTATATTTTCGATGAGCCGAGCATCGGTTTGCACCCGCGTGATATCCATCGGATGAATGACTTGTTGCAGAAACTCCGTGACAAAGGCAATACGGTGATTGTTGTCGAGCATGACCCGGATGTAATTAAAGTCGCTGACCATATTGTCGATATTGGACCTCAAGCGGGAACGCGAGGTGGTGAAATCGTCTATGAGGGGGCATATGAGGCATTGCTGAAAGCCGATACCTTAACTGGTACTCATCTCAAGCAGGCTTTGCCCCTGAAATCCGATTTTCGTGCTGGGAACGGTAGCTTGTCGATTAAAAATGCCCGCATCAACAATTTACAAAATGTGAGTGTCGAGATTCCGATGGGTGTGCTGACGGTTGTCACGGGTGTTGCGGGGAGTGGCAAAAGTTCGCTGATTAATCAGACGCTTTTGAAACACCATCCGGATGCGATTGCGATTGACCAATCGGCTGTGGGGGCAAATATTCGCTCTAATCCAGCGACGTATACGGGCATTCTTGATGATGTGCGGAAAGCCTTCGCTAAAGCCAATGATGTCAGTGCATCGCTATTCAGTTTCAATTCGGAAGGTGCATGTGAAAACTGCAATGGATTGGGTGTGATTTATATAGATATGGGTTTTATGGATGCGGTTAAGACTCCATGTGAAATCTGTGAGGGGAAACGTTTCAAAGATGAGGTGTTGACCTATCGGCTAGATAGCAAATCGATTACGGACGTGCTGGAGATGACGGTTCAGCAAGCCCTCGACTTTTTCGAGATTAAGAAAATCACCAAGAAATTGCAGGCAATGGCTGATGTGGGTATCGGTTATCTCACCTTGGGGCAACCTCTCAGTACCTTGTCGGGTGGGGAATGTCAGCGAATCAAACTTGCCAGCGAATTGCACAAAAAAGGCAGTATCTACGTCATGGATGAACCGACGACGGGTTTGCACATGTCGGATATTCAATTGTTACTGGCGATCATGAATCGGTTGGTGGACAGTGGGAATACGGTGATTGTGATTGAGCATAATCTGGATGTGATCCGGAATGCCGATTGGATTATCGACATGGGTCCGGAAGGCGGTAGTAAGGGCGGACAGGTGATATTTGAAGGAACGCCAGACGCACTCCTAAAGGTCAAGGAGTCGTTGACAGGTCAGTATCTCAACGGGTAGTGAAACCAAGTATTCAAAATTATCGACGACTTAGTTAAACAGTCGCCTATTCTCCCTATCTTCCCCAAAGTCTCTAGGTATTGGTTAATCCATTGCACCTGCGAGGATGGTTGCCATATCGCGTTCTTCGGCGACGGTCTTCTTGAAGGCTTTGACATTCACCTGTCGCAGTGTCCATAAGGAGAGCAATAATCCGCCTGCGCCGATGACGAAGACTGCCCCGTAGGAAATAGCGTGACTGCCCGTGGTGGTGAGTAAGATGTCCCGAATGGGTCCGCTAATCGAGATGCCGAAGCCACGTCCAAAGGTGACAACCAGCGTCCAGAAGCCGAGAAATGTGCCTGCACGTCCCAGCGGACTCATGTCCATCATCAAGCCGAGTGTGCCGATATTCCAGATGCCTAAGCCGATGCCCAAGACAATCAAACCGGGTGTGACAAGGGGACGAATCTCAACGAGTGCGGAGAGCGAAAAGATGACAAAGGCAACGAATAAGGTCACGACTCCGGCAATGGACATGCGACGGTTAGTCAGTGATTGATACCGCCGGGAGAGAAAAATCAATGCAATCGAACCGAGTATCGCCATGCTCCCCCAATAGGCGGAGAAGCGGTTGGTAATGCGGGCTTCCATACCAAAAACATCACCAGCGAAGGGTTCGAGGATGGCATCCTGTGAGAAGGCGAAGAGCATGGACAGGGCGAGATAGAACATGAAGTAGCGCATTTGCCGATTGTCCCATGCTAACCTTAAATCCTCACGAATGGAGCCTGTGCCAACGTCGTCTGCTTTTGTTTTCCGGAGTGCGAGGTCATGACGCCGCTCTTCCCCAATGAGTGAGAAGAACCAGATGCTTCCTAAGATGAGGGCGGTAATCAAAAAGAGGGTTTGCAAGGCTTCCGGCGTAAAAGTGATTTCGCCACCTGTATTTTCACTTTCTGGCAGGAGGATGGCGAACATGATTCCGGCGATGGTGAAGCCCATGAGCAAAAATGTCCAGACAATACCGACAGCACGTCCACGCTGATGGTCGGCGGATCGGTCATAGATGAGGGCAAGGAAGGTCGAGCCAGAAATCG
>JANQRM010000594.1 GCA_028284565.1 Anaerolineae bacterium
ACCTCGAAAAAGCAGGTGAATGCGAAATCATGTGGGGTGGAGCCGTCTCCAAACTCCCGCCATTAGAAGCCGAAACCCAACTGGAACAACGTAGCCAACTGAATCGTGATGCGAAAAAAGCCATTGGTGCGAAAGCTGTCGAACTCATCCAAAGTGGGCAGACAATTATCCTAGATGCGGGAACTACAACTGTCGAAATTATCCGCCACTTACCACGTGACCTCGATTATCTACGTGTGATTACGCCCGCACTGAATGTTGCGACTGCGACGACGCGCTTTCCCTATATTGAACTCGTCATGCCGGGTGGGATTTTACGGAATTTGACGCATTCGCTCATAGGTCCACAAACGCTACAGTCTTTGCAGATGTTTAATGCAGATTGGGCATTTATCGCATCAGGTGGCTTTAGTATCGAACATGGTGTGACTACCTCCAATATCATGGAAGTCGAAGTCAAGCGGGCGATTGTCCAACAAGCCAGTCATGTTGCGTTGGTTGCGGATAGCTCGAAGTTTGGCAATGTGTTGTCGTTAAATGTCACCCCCTTATCAAGTTTGGATGTGGTGGTGACTGATATTGGCTTATCGGATAATGAACGGCTGGCGATAGAGTCGCTTGGCGTGGAGGTGATGCGTACCTCATCGGAGTTGCCGTCATGATAATTCTAAGAGTCAAATTACGTGGTAATCCATGTTATCTATCTACCATGAAGGAAACCAAATGAGTACGGACTATCGACTGAATCGTTTATTTGCGCCAGATGGCAAATGTTTTGATGTGGCTGTGGATCATGGGTTTTTTGGTGAGTCACGCTTTTTGACTGGCATTGAAGATATGCACTCAGTCATTGCGACGCTAGTGGATGCTGACCCAGATGCGATTCAATTGAGTATTGGGCAAGCTCCATTGTTGCAATCAATCCCCGGTAAACGGAAGCCTGCGCTGGTACTGCGGACGGACATTGCCAATTTATATGGTTCAGAACTGCCACGCACAATCTTCAGCCGCATTATTCATGAACCGCTGGAGCAAGCGATACGACTGGATGCGTCCTGTGTCGTGGCAAACCTCTTTATGCTCCCGAATGAACCAGAAGTCTGGGAACAGTGTGTGCAGAATATTATGGCATTGAAGCCCCTATGTGAACGTTATGGGATGCCCTTGATGGTGGAGCCGTTGGCGATGAAAGCCAATGATGCACGGGGCGGGTATATGGTAGATGGTGACATCGACAAAATCTTACCACTGGTTCGTCAGGCGATTGAGTTGGGTGCGGATGTCATAAAAGCCGACCCCTGTGATGACGTGAGTGAATATCATCGGGTGATTGAAGTAGCGGCTGGGAAACCCGTGCTGGTAAGGGGTGGGGGGAAAGTTTCCGATGAGGAAATATTGAAGCGGACATACGACCTGATGAAACAGGGCGCAAAGGGCATCGTCTATGGTCGGAATGTGATTCACCATGAGCATCCCGCCGCGATGACAAAAGCACTGATGGCCGTGGTGCATGAAGATGCCACGCCAGAACAGGCTCTGGAATATATTAAGGATGCGTAGCTATGGCTAAACGCAAGATTCGCTTTGGAATTATCGGCTTGGGCTTGATGGGGCGTGAGTTCGGGAGTGCGGTGGCGCGCTGGATGCACCTACTGAATTTGGATTTTGAGCCGGTGATTGTGGGCATTTGTGATGTAAATGAGTCGCTGTTTGAGTGGTTTTCGTCGAATTTTAATACGATCATTCTGCAAACGACGGATTATCAAGATTTACTGAACAACGATGATATTGACGCGATTTATTGCGCTGTCCCCCACAATCTGCATGAGCAGGTTTATATCGACATCATTCAAGCGGGGAAGCATCTACTCGGTGAGAAACCCTTTGGCATTGACCAAGATGCGAACACCAAGATATTAGATGTTATTGACAATCATCCTGATGTTTTTGTGCGTTGTTCATCTGAGTTTCCTTTTTTGCCTGCATCGAAGCGGATCATTCAAATGATTCAAGACAATCCTTTTGGGAAAATTATCGAGGTTGAGGCGGGGCTGTTACATAGTAGCGACATCAATCCGAATAAGCCAATTAACTGGAAGCGGATGATCGACATCAACGGCGAATATGGGTGTATGGGTGATTTGGGGATGCACGCTTTGCATATTCCCTTACGCTTCGGCTGGCGACCTGCGAATGTTCGCTCGTTACTAACGAATCTGATGACGGAGCGTTTTGATAAGACGGGTAATCGTGTGCCGTGCGAGACGTGGGATAACGCCACGCTTGCATGTGAGGTGCAGTCCGATACCTATGGTAGCTTCCCGATGACACTGAAGACACATCGTATTGCCCCCGGTGAGACGAACACATGGTATATCGACATTTATGGGACAGCACTCAGTGTGCGTTTTTCGACACGACATCCAAAGTCGCTGTATACCATGCGCTATGAGGCTGGTGGTCAACAGGTTTGGAGTGAAGAGAGTTTGGGCTATGACTCAGCGTATCCTACGATTACGGGTGGCATCTTTGAGTTTGGTTTCTCGGATAGCATCGTACAGATGTGGGCGGCGTTTTGTGATGAATTGGTCAATGGACGTGAGGGGATGATGCAATCGTTCTATTGTGCGACTCCGGAAGAAACAGCTCAGCATCATGCAGTGTTGACTGCCGCGTTGCAATCGCAAAAGAACCAAAGCGTCGAAGTGGTTTAACTGTTTTTTGATAGGAGTTTAAATTATGGCATTAACTCGATCTGAAGTGGAAAAGTGGCAAGCAATAGCACTAGAGTATCTGGATAAAGCCGGAATTGTCCTTACAGATGAAGAAAAGCAACAAATCGAGGTAGCAGACTTGAATCTCGGAGAATTCGAGCAGACGGGCTTGGCGTTGGTCGTCTATTACAACGATGAGAAGTATTGTGCGAAGGAACTGATTCTGCTTCCAAAGCAGACTTGTCCACAACATAAGCATCCGCCGATTCCAGAGATGGATTACATCGGTAAGCAAGAGACCTTCCGTTGTCGCTGGGGTGAGGTGTATCTCTATGTGGAAGGTGATCCTGCGGAGAATCCTAAAGCACAACCGCCGGAACATCGCAAGGATACCTATACGGTCTGGCATGAAATTATCCTCAAGCCGGGAGAGCAATACACCATTCCACCACAAACATGGCATTGGTTTCAAGGCGGACCCGAAGGCGCAGTCGTGAGCGAGTTTAGTACGCGCAGTGTGGATGAAGCGGACATTTTCACGGAT
>JANQRM010000615.1 GCA_028284565.1 Anaerolineae bacterium
GATTGTCCTTGCCGTAACTCTCGAATTCAGAGGCACAAACGACAACATCCGCAGAAGCCAACACATGCTCTACATCTTCCCGAAAGCCGATGTATTTCATGCGACTTCTAAGTAGCCGATTGGTTTCTAAGTTGTTGAGCATCTCCTGCTTATAAGCATCGTCCTTCGCCACGCCGAAGACATTCTCACCTGCTACGATGAAGCGGGCTGTTGGGATTTGCAGTGCGACCTGTTGCGCCATTGCCTGAAAGGTATGATGTCCCTTAACCTTTTGGAAGCGCGCAACCATCACGACTAAAGGTGCATCTTGGGGAATATTATGGTCGAAGCGGACTTTCACCCCACTGACTTCTGGATGGAATCGCTGGGTATCAATACCTGAATACACTACAGGTATCGACTCTTTGGGCATAAAAGGAGGATTGCCTAAGAAGCCGTCGCGTATCGCATACGAGCGTCCGACAGCAGTCAAAGAACGAAAGAAATCCCGTTGCCAAAACTTGGGCTTGAACCACCAGCCATGCACTGTCCACATGATGGGGATACCGACTCGGCGCGCGGCGGATGCCATCATGGGTAGGGAGTGATAGTTGGTATGGACGAGTTGGATGTTTTTGTCTCGGAGGACACTTTCCATTCGGGAGACAGAGGGCAATCTCCCCCAAATCGAGGGAATAAAATAGATACTCGCACCACGAAAGGGGACGATATGCACTGGAAAGCCCATCGCGCGCCAATGCTCACCGAGTTGTCCCTCATAAGGAATCAGCAGATGCGGTTCGTAGCGGTCAAGGTCGAGGGTCTGTTCGAGGGTCAGGAGGTCGGTTTCACCACCGCCAAGTCCCACATACCACGACGAAAAGAGAATTCGAATCTTGCTCATGAGACGGTGTATTGCATCCCAGTTGATTTACATATCTCATGGAAGCCAAAGCGTTCCAATATGGGTCGGCTCATGGGGCTGGCATCCACAGTTAGGAAGCGTTTACTTCGTTCCCTTGCCTCCTGTGCGCGGATAGCCAATAAAGCACTATAGAAACCGCGTTTGCGATAGTCGGGCAATGTCGAGCCACCCCATAAACTTGCAAATTGGCTCTTGTTGGTATAGCGAATCCACGCATTGCTGACGATTTGCTCATCCACAATCGCAACGTAAAGGCTTAAGTTGTCGGGATGCATCTCAAAGGTGTATTTGAGTTCATTGCCTAAATAGGACAAGTCCTCATCCCAGACCACTTGTTGCATGCGTATCATGTCGTCGATTTCGTCAGTGGATGTCACTCGTCGTATCGTTGTTGGAACGTCATGGCTTAATATCGGTGGTTTGTCCTCCAAATCCAATACCATGATGGACTCTTCTTCATCGGCTTCAAAGCCATAACGTGTGAGGATGTCTTTCAGATTGGAGGGGGTATCATGTGAATAGACTTTCCATTCAAAGCTCTGTTGGTTGGCTTTGGCATCTTCAATTTCGGCTCTAACGACTTGTTCTGCATTCGCATCTGTCAGATTGGAATAAATTACCCAGCGCAAGTCCAACTGGGGGTAGGTCTCCCGAATGATTTCCTTCGTGATATGCCGTTCTACTCCAGGCGATTCAAAGTCGATGCGTTGTTCTTGGTCATAGAGTTGACGGAGTTCGTGTAGATTCATCATGGGTCTGTTCCATCTCACCATCTCTTGAATCCTAACCGTCTAACTAGACAAAGGCAAGGCATGGGGTGAGCGTGGGGCATACGTGGCGTGAACCGTGAAAACTTATCCTATAATGGATTGTGTATCGTCTCATGTGGAGTAGGTTGTGTTCCATCGGATTATCCTTCTTGTTCTTATATTCAGCTCGATTTGGCTTGTCTCTGCCCAAGAGGATCGTCCCGATGCGCGTGTAGCAGAGTTCGGCGGGACATTGAACCTGCGTGAATTCCCTGATACGGACAGTTTTGTGAAAGACACACTCGACGGTGGAACAGCCCTCCTGATTACTGGACGGACGGCTGATGCTTCGTGGTTAGCAGTGCGGACATCGGATAATTGGGGTTGGGTCTATACGCAATATGTGGAAGTCATGATTGATTTGGATACTGTCCCCGTTAGTGAAGGTTCAACGCTTTCACTGTTTGGTGTCAACTACTTTTCTGGAGTCACAGAAACCACGCATGAGATTTTCCGGCGAGGGCAAGCACTTGGCAATCGTCCCGATGTGTTCTCCAAAATTGGGGATAGCATCACCGCATCACCTGCTTTCCTCGAAGCGGTTGGCGAAGGTATAACCATTCTAGGACCCTATATTTATCTCCAAGAAGTAATTGATTTTTATACTATCACCCCAGTACGAAACGAGGATAACTCTTTTCTGAATGAGTCCTTGTCTGCACAGATTGGTTGGTCATCGCCTGTCCCTCTCGACCCCAAATTTGCGGATGAAACGCTGTGCCTACCAGACGAAACACCACTGGCTTGTGAATACCGCATTGTGCGTCCGTCGGTAGCACTCATTATGTTTGGGACAAATGACTTGAGTTATATCGACCTCTATAGCTATGAATACTGGCTGTGGCAGATGATTGAGTTTTCTATTGACCAAGGCGTGATACCTGTCCTAAGCACCATCCCGCCACGGGAGGATTATGATGCAAAGCGTGCCGAATTTAACCGTGTTGTCCGTGAGGCGGCATTGCGCTATGACATCCCACTCTGGGATTATGGGCGCGTGATGGAGAATATGCCGGAGTTCGGTTTGAGCATTGATGGCATCCATCCCTCCTTGCCCGCGTTGGGTTATCGTGGCACTGCTGACTTCCGAGAAGGCAATCTCACAAGTGGCTTTGTTGTCCGCAATCTCACAGCACTGCACGTACTTGACACGATTTGGCGTGAGGTCATCCACGATAATCAGTAAGGCTTTACAGCGACAAACGTGTATTCAGGATGCTTATCCATCACCTGAATTGACATACCTATGCAATTTGCCATCAACTATTCCGACGATGCCTCTGAATTACTTCAAGCCGGACAGATTGAAGTTGATCTCTTCAAATGTCCCAATTGGGATGACCTGATTCCCATCGCCAGCCAACAGCGACCCGTTTATGTGCATTTCCCATTGATTGCCGGACAACAACGACTTGGTGACGTTGATTGGGATGGAATACAACATCGTATGGAGACCACAGCCACCCAATTTGTAAATCTGCACATTGCACCCTTGCCTGCTTTTGTGGATATGGACAATCCATCAGCGGTGATTGATTGCCTAATTGCTGATGTGATGACAGCTGCGGAAGTTGTCCCTGTGGAGCAGGTCATTATCGAGAATATCCCCTATCCCGACCCGTGGCATGATGATTTACATCCGATTGCTGTGAATGCTCAGGTGATTGCGGAAGTCATTCGACAGACGGGTTGTGGCTTTCTGCTGGATGTGGCTCATGCCCGCCTAGCGGGTATGGGCTTAGGCATTGAGACCAATGCTTATCTGGAATCGTTGCCTGTTCATGCCATCCAAGAGTTGCATATCACAGGAATCGCTTATGATGAACAGCGCCGCCTCTCTGACCATTTTGAACTTGATGATGCAGATTGGCAATTATTTGTATGGGTGATGGAGCAAATTCATCAAGGCAACTGGAAAAGCCCGCAAGTGGTGGCTTTTGAATATGGCGGGATTGGTGGATTATTCGAGACTCGGAGCAATCGTCAACGCATCGCCGAACAAGTACCACGCCTCTACGACATTGTGAAACGCTAAACTTATTTTGCAGAGTGTTTACACTTCCTTTGCAGACTCACACACTTTGAAAACATCTGGCTGTCAAACTGTAGGCAACGTCAGATTTTTAAAAGGAGTGCGGTGATGTTGCGTCAATTTCGTCTAAAAATGATGTTGATTCTCGTTGTGGTGTTATCCATGACCGCTTTCGTCCAGCTTGCCAGCGCGCAAGACGACCCTTTGGGTATTAGCCCAGAAGATTTTTACGCTTTTTGTCGGGATTTCTGGTCAGATGCAGGAACGGATAGCCAATCACAAGCTCTCAATGGCACAGATTTAACTCGTCGCAACTTTGATGAGTGGGAAGATCGTTGGGACCGCCGTGAGGATGTACGCGATCGTCATGAAGACTGGCTCGACCGATACGAAGATTTCCGTGACCGCTTAGAAGACCGCCTCGACGACACCTTAGACCGTGAAGATTGCTTTGATCGTCGCGAAGACCGTCGAGATGAACGTGAAGATCGCCGCGATGCACGCGAAGACCGTTGGGACCGTCGGGAAGACCGCTGGGATCGCTGGGAAGACCGCTGGGATCGACGTAACGAGAATAACAATTAGCAACCTCCATGTTTCCCCATGTTTGAGCCTTATCAACTTTGATGGGGCTTTTTTACTTATTTAGACGATTTTTATCACTTTTTTGTTGTCGGCTTAAATCAGGTTGACTATAGTAAGCGTGTTAAAATTAGAGAAAGTTTTTCAGCATGAAATCTACCTTCCTAAAATTATTGTCACTCACATGCCTTATCCTGAGTCCACTCGTCATCACCGCACAAGATGGTGCTTGTGATATTAACCTCGAAGACGCAATTGCCAACCTGTTTCAAGCGCAACGCTCTGCCGATAGTGGGGATACCGCAACTGCCCTTGCCCATATTGCTGATGTTCAAGCGAATTTAAGTGAAATTAGTGACTTGTGTTCGGGTGAAGGTCCCGATTTACCCCAACGCTATGTCGATAGAGATAACGATATAGCTTTCCATTATCCGGCAGGATGGGTCTTAGATGACGATTTACAGGACAATGCCTTTGTCGTTGCGACGAGCGATGCAACATTGGACATCATGCAAACTAGCAGTCCTGAGAATATGCCGACTGGCGAATTCTTGATATTGGTCTGGTTACTGCGCGATGATGGTGACACGGGATTGAGTGAATTTGACTCGTTTGAACAAGTCGTTAGGGAATTCCGTGATGAATTGATTGGCGGATCGTTTGAGGACATAAGCGCAACCGAAGCCTTCTCGCTGAATGACCGACGCGCATTGCGGATGACTGCCAGCAATACGGGCTTCATAGGGATATTGGATTTCGTCGATTACTTCAGCTCTGATACCCCAGAGGTGTTGTTCGTCACTATCTTTGGCAATCCCGCGGAAGAGGCACAAATGCGTCAACTCTTGCAAGCTGTAGAAGCCACGATTGAAGTTCCTGCCCAACTGAGTGCCACACCCTCTATCCCATCCGAGACCTTGAATTATGTCTCTGGGATGAGTGTCCGTGACATCAGTGAGGACATCAACTTCCGTGAGATGGCATTATCGCCTGACGGGAGTTCGATTGCTTATTTCCAGAGCGATGATTCAGACCAAATCTGCCTTTATACACTGGCAGATGGCACTATCACATGCGACCCCGTCCCAGACGAATACGGCAGTCGACCACCGCGCCTTTACTGGTCGCCTGATGGTCGCTATATCGCGTTTTCATCCGATTTCTTCCTGCGGTTTATTGATGCCGATATTTGGCTGTATGATGTGGAGAATCGCACTGTCTTCAATCGGACAGATGATGGCGTGGATGACTTTAGAATCGGTGACACCCCAGAACGTGATATGTGGGTCGATCAAATGTTGACATGGGGACCGGACAGTCAACTCTATGTCTGGCGATATACCATACCCGAAGGGGGTGAAGTCGGTGATATGCGCCAAGAACTCATCCGTCTCGCGCCTGAAGGTGGCGAAGTTGAACTCATCCGTGATATGACCATTGACTTTGACCGCTTCCCTGTCTTTTCAACACAAGAGTATTTGCTTGAGGATGTCCTCGCTATCTCGCCAGATTTACAACAGATTGCTTTTGTTATACGGGAACAGGATCGTGAGTCACTTAACAATGGCATCTGGGTCATGGACATCAATGGCGACAATCTCCGCAAGGTCATGAATACCAATGACTTCCAACGCGGGGTTCCAGACCGTGTTGCCGACCAACGTTTTCCTTCCCAAATGACGATTGCTCTGGGATGGAACGCGACAAGTTCAGGTTTGTTTGTGGTTGCCAATAATTTTGGCATGGGTTCTCCGGGTCAGGCTTATGCCAATGCCTATTTTGTCGATTTGGAGTCGAGCCAAATAACGGTGTTGACGGATTTCTCCGATGTTGAAGGAGCTGAGTTGTTTGAAATTGATGCGGATACAGGGCTGACGGGTGTCTTTGATATGCCCTTCACGGCAACATTGACACCTGACCGAAATGCCCTGCTCGTCTTTAATCGTGATTTCAGTATTGGCACTATCGGTCTATCTATGGTGCGCTTAACTGAAAATGGTGGAGAAAGAGAACTACTCTATCTCATTGAGGATGCCGACCCCATCCCAAGTTTGGTTGCTCATGTCGCTAGCGATGGCACGGTCATGATGATGGGGTATTTATTCGAGACGGAATAACATCATCGGGGCAGGTGGAATTACACTTCGCTCTTACGCATTCAATATGCTATCTGTAAATGGGGGGCGGGGGTTGTTGCCAGCATCGACAATCCCATAGCCATTGTGCATCCCCTGTGACCATGCATACCAAATCATGACGGCAACTTTATTCGCATAATTGCGCTTGATATGGCGGATAAAATCGAGCGCATACTTGGTGATGGCAGTCGGGGAGTCATTCGGGCGGTCTAATACGCCCCATTCAGTAATCCATAGGGGCTTATCGGGCATGATGCCACTGTAGGCACGAACCGACTCATCAATGTGTCCAAAGCGCGCATAGGGCGGACCCGGTTCCACACCACGTCCGTAGGGATGGAAGGCAATGCCATCCGGACGAATATTAATCGGCAAGGCTCGGATGGCTTGTCGCGCATAATTGGAGCCATTGCCCGGACCACCCGTGAAGCCCCCTGTAATCACAGGCACATTCAGTTGTTCGCTCTTGATGGCAGGAATCACTTGACGGAGCATCTGCGTGTAGTTATGGACACGCATGGGTGCAGAGGCAACCGCATTCGGTGGCGCATCTTGCTCATTCCATACTTGCCACACATGCATCAAGCCCGTGCCTGCCCATTGCCGAGCGATGGCATTCATCATCTCCGCAAACCGAGGAATGAGCCGATTCCATTTCTCATCTGTCATCTGATTCCAGGGCCAGAAGTCGATTTTGCCTTCACCATAAGTCTGATGACTTGTTGTGAACATCACCTTATAACCTGCTCGGACATAACGCTCGGCTAGGGGACGGTAGAGGTTAAAGGCGTGGTTAATGTCCTCTGAGCCACGAAAGGCGGAGACATTATAACCAAAGCGCACCCATCCCAATTCGCCGAGACGACTGGCATCCGGTTTGCCTTGTGGATGATAGGCATCCAGATTCACTCCCACCGGATTCGCTCCATCAAAGACGGCTTGACCTTCTTGTTCGGTCGTCGCTTCCAAGAACCAACCAGCTGTATAACCCTCGTTGCCATTGCGCGCACGGACTTTGACCCATTGCCCATTCACATCAATTTTGGATAAGGCGCGCCCGTGCATCTCCAGAGCTTCCAGCAACTCCCACGAATAGACCTGCCCAATAATCTCGCCGGTTGTATTCGGGAACTTCCGCAGACGCAAGCCATCGGCAAGTGGACGCACCCGAAAGTCTTGAATGTAGATATGAGGTGTGGGGTCGATGATGTTGGGCAATTGAAAGTGTCCAATACCACGCAGAGGGCTTTGCAGGACGATTTTCATCGTATCGCCACTCGTTTCGCCAATCTCATGCCCCACTTGCACGACTTGCCCTACACGGACTTTGATGTTTTGCAGGTTGGTATAGGTCACGATATAGGCTTGCCCCTCGACATTGAGTGTGACCTGCACATATTGACCATAATCGAGTGCATCGGGTACTTTGTTGACCTTCTGCACACGCCCATCGGTTGCCGAAAGGATTTTCGCGCCAGCTTTGGTGAGGATGTCGATGCCTTCATGCCCGCCTTGATTGGGGACGGAATCATCGAAGGGTCGGACGATTTTCATGGGGCGGTGATCGGTTGCCCATGCCATGACAAAGCGATAGTAAATGTGATTGGGTGTATTCTGTTGCGTGCCATAACGATCATCCCGTTCCACCCGTTGTTGCAAGATGACTTGGAGTTCTTGCGGTGTAGTTGCCCGTATGACATCCACCATGACCACGCTAGGATAAATCCGACGAATATGCGCGTGTGCATCATCTTGAAACCATGTGAGGGGAGCTTGCACGGCTGAGATATTGCGATAGCGATTCAGGTCATTGCCACGCGGAGAGCGAATGACCGCCACTCTGTCAAATTGGCGACGATAATCAGTGGTGGCATTGTACCAAGCGGTGAAATTGTCATCGGGCAAAACTAAAGCGTGTGATATGAACTCGTCGGACATGAACAGCCTGTGGGCAACTGAGTAATGTGCCCTATTGTAGCGCAGGCTGGCAGAGATGTCCTAATCCCACTTGAGGGACGGATGTTGCTGATGCCAAGTAGTCGCGTCTTGATAGGCTTTGGCGACGGTCAGCGTTTCGGCTTCTTTGTACAATCCACCCAGAAAAGTGATGCTGGTCGGTGTGTTGCGTGGGGTGAATCCATTTGGGACAACGACGCAGGGATGTCCCGTTTGATTCGTCAGATGCAAAATTCCGCCCCCAAAACTAGGGGCGACAAAGACATCGACATCGCCCATGATGCGGTTCATCTCTTGCATGAGTTTGTGCCGTACACGGGTCGCATGGACATAATCCACCGCCGTGATAAAACGTGCCGCCCGAAAGCTATTGGGCCACGCCATATCTTCTTGCCACTGCATCGTATCATCCAGATTATCACGAGTGATTTCGTCAAATGTCGCCGCCGCCTCCGCTACGAGGATGATAAACAACGCGCCCCAATCCATCTCTGGCATCTCTATCGGAATCAGGTCGAAACCTTGCTCTCGGAGAACGTCTAACACCGCACCGCTGTTCAATTGGTTGTAATCTGGCTCATCCTCGCTTTCCTCGTCGATTTTCTCTGCTTCTTCAAAGGCAGACTTCACATACCCGATTCGCAGGCTCTTCGGGTCATGTCCCGGATTCCAGTGGAAAGGGTGATTCGTCACCGTCGTATCATGTCCATCTGGACCATAAATCGCCGTAAACACGAGCGCGCAATCCTCGGCAGAGCGACAAATGGGACCGATCTTATCCATACTCCAACTGAGTGCCATCGCCCCATGCCGACTCACCCTGCCAAAGGTTGGGCGTAATCCCGTTGTCCCACAGCGCGTCGAGGGTGAGACAATCGACCCTAGCGTTTCTGTCCCAATCGAAAAGCCCACACAGCCTGCGGATGTCGCCGAAGCCGAACCTGCCGATGACCCGCTACTCCCCTCGTCGATATCCCAAGGATTCTTCGTCTTCCCACCAAACCAGATGTCACCATACGCCAATGCGCCCAATGTCAACTTGGCAATCAGCACCGCCCCCGCTTCCGTTAGACGTTCATAGACAGTGGAATTTGCGTCTATGTTCTGCTCTTTGTAGGGCATCGCACCCCATGTTGTTTTATAGCCCTTGACCGCCAACAAATCCTTCGCCCCCCACGGAATGCCGTGCAATGGACCCCGATACTTGCCCTCAGCGATTTCCGCATCTGCTTGTCTTGCTTGCTCCATAGCGAGGTCTTCAGTGAAGGTAACGACACATTCCAACTGTTCATTGTAGCGTTTGAGCCGAGCGAGGTACATCTCTGTTAATTCGATGGATGTGACTTGGCGTGTCCGAATTAGATGCGCCAGTCTCGTCACCGGATAAAAAGCGATATCTTCCAAATTGTCAGGACGTGTCAAGTCGTCTTGCGGCCTCATGGCATATTCACGGGGGACATCAGCTGGATTGGGGTCGCTAATATTGGGATTAAATTGCAATGCCATCGGCACGCTGTTATCCAGTTTGATTTTCCACATGGATTCAAGAGGTGCAACGCGGTCTTGAAGCGACTGGAGCATCTGCTCACGCTCACTATCCGTAAATTCCATGCCGATAATTGGCTCGGCAGAACGAATATGCTCAAGCGTGATTTTGGGTTCGTCGGACATCATCAGGGCTTTCTATCGTATGGGTAGAACCGTTATTGTAACGAATGATGCCGAAATCCCTAAATACGGGGTGACAAACGCTTCATCGTGCAAGTTTAGAAGTTTTTTGGGTTTATCAGCGATAAATCCTACGATTATGCGCATTTTTGCAAGCATGATTGCAATTACAGGATGACGCAGTAAATCGTACAAACAGATAAGAAGAGGCTAAATCTGACATCTCATGTCTGATGTCTGAAATCTATCTCCCTACTCACTCCGCAAGGCTTCGGCAGGTTGGAGCTGAGTCAGCTTCCACGCGGGATAGATACCAGCAAGCAAGGCGGCGACCAAAGCGACCAAAAAGGCTTCAAGGAATTCATTCGGCAAGAGCAGAATCTCCATCGTCCAGCCAAAGGAGCGCACATTAATCACCTCAATCAGCACGACAGCCAGCAGAACCCCAATCGGCAAGGACAATAATCCAGCGACTGTTCCCATCAATCCGGTTTGAATGAGCGTGTATCGCCAGAGTTGCCCACTTGTCATGCCATTCGCGCGCATCATCCCATATTGACGGGTATTTTCGAGTTGCAACGCCAATAATGCCGATAAAATGCCGATGAAAGCAACAATAGTAGCTAATAAGCGTAAGGCAATCGTAATCGCAAAGGTGCGGTCAAAGATTTCGAGTGCGCCTTGACGCAAGCCTAGATTATCCTGCACTTGGAGGTTGAAAT
>JANQRM010000649.1 GCA_028284565.1 Anaerolineae bacterium
ATAACGTGTCCCCGCACTGACAGCGGCAGTTACGACATCAAGCCCGATTTGTCCGCCGGGTAAAGGTGAAACGGTTAGCTCGTTCCCTGCCCCAAAGGAGGCAAACAAACTGGGACCGAGTGCCATTGGCACATCGAGACTAAAATCGCCTTGCCCCGGTAATGGAACCAGTCCTTCTCGTTGGATATCTGCCCAGACGGTGAGTGCATCTTCTAACGCCGGATTGCTAAAGTCTGGAACACTAGGAAAGGCAAAATCATCGACTACGCCCTGCCCTGCCATCGCCACGAGCAAGACATCTAAATTATTGTTGAGGTCAAGGAAACTATTGCGCGAGATATTGCCGTCATCATCGTATTCGGTGAGCTGACGAATGGCAAAATCAACATCAGTCATCGTGGCAAAGGTTTCTGGATACGGCACACTTGCATTATCGAAATCTTCGGGATTATAAAGCAGACCAATCACATCGGCAGAAACGGGCAAGCCCCACATACTTCCATCCCATTGATAGGCATTCCACAAGGTTGGATAGAAATCGAATTGGTCAAGGTTGGGGTCACTACTCGCGAGTGGCAGTAAATCGAGGAAATACCCTGCACGGGTAGCTTCTGGTGTGATAATCGTGCCATCCGCAATCACGACATCCCCTTCACTGACAAACTTTTCAACTTCGTCAAGATAATCTCCGACGGGAATGTTGGGGCTGAAGAAGGGATTGCTCTCGTTCCCAACCATCCGCACCTTCACGCCCGGATTCTGAGCTTCAAAGTCTGCAAAGACATCATCGGATAAGAAGTCGAGGATAAAGCTATCTACCACCAATGTAATGGTAATGTCGTCTTGTGCCTGTAATGGGACTATTCCAATTAGTAATGATAATGTCAATAACAGTAAACTAAGTCGCCGCGAGGGTTTGAGCATCAAAAGTCTCCTATTTCACAAATAGCCAAGATTACTCTAGCAAAGCCTTATGAAGTTTCAATGAAGGAATATGAAGAATCGGTTAGAGCGGAAACAAAAAGCGCTTTCTGATTAACACGCTTATCTGATGACTGAATTGATTTATGTGTTGATCTATTTATAGGTTTTGTATGAAAAAGTCACTGAAGATGGCAATCAGCACGCCAAATATGGGTGAGAAAATCAGCATAGGGATATTGGCTTTGGGGTCATTATCGAATTCCATAATCATAAAAGGGACTGCTAGCAAAATCCCGACAATCGCCCCTTTCAATGCGGTCGGGATACCCAAATCAATAAATGGCATGAGGAAGCCGACCGCCACCCAATGAAAGGCAATCGCCCATAAGGTGTGCTTATTTTCCTCATAGCGATAGGTCAACAGAACATCAACTAAGCCAGCTCCCAGACCAACGCCCAAACTGATGAGTAAGGTTTTTGGTTCCATCGCCTACCCCATCGACACAAGTTGAAAGTAATTACCATCTAAGTCAGCTAATGTGGCAATCACCATTGCCATGTCTTCGTCTGTAAAATCATATGGTTCTTGGACGGCAGTTGCACCCAAGCCCACGATGCGGTCAAATTCGGTACGAACATCGTCCACCATCAAATCAAAGAAGATACGTGCAGGTTGATTATTCTTGCCCGATACTGCATCATGCTTCGCCACTTCTAGCCGAAAGTCCCCGAACATAAAGCCTCGAATTTCATCGGATTGCCATGCGGGTTCAACATTGAAGAGTTGCTGATAAAAAGCGCCGAGTTCTTTGGGGCGGTCTGTGTTGATATGTATGGAGACAACTTGAATCATGGATTTACTCTTTCTAATCTGTGTTGGATATAAAGCCAGAATAGCGAGTATCCATGCTTTCGGGAAGTAGGCAGAATTTCGAGTTATACACTCATTATTGGAGTAACCACGTTTTTCAGTATATAAATACAAAATATTATATATCAAATTCGAACTATTAAAATATTGTAAGAATTTCTCCAATGCCGAACCCCATGATGCTTGTTTCCGTATAAAGGAGTGAACGTTCATCTTTCGCAAACAAGCATCAAAAGGACAATCCTATGAGTGATTCACAATCTAAGAACACCTTTGCTGAGCAACAAGAAGCCATCCGCCATGCAGGAGAAACCATGCAAGCCTCCCTCCTCCAACAAATGCGTGAGAATGATAATCGCCCCAGTGACTTCCAGAGCATGAAAGCTTTCACGGAGGCGGTGCAAGCCCAAGTCAAAGATTTCGTCTCCGCCTTAGAAAGCACCATCCGCGAACAAGTGAACAGCTTTGCCACAGAAGCGAAGGACATCCAACAATCTGAGCGCAAGCAATAAAATGGACGTAACAACCAAACTAGAAGCCCTATTGTTAGGGCTTTTTTGTTATTCTCCAGTTGACGACACTCCATCAATTCTTTGACATCAAAATTGCTGAAATGATACTATTCATGATATAGGCTATTTTTTGTTATAACATTCAAAATGAATGTGACTTTTGTTTTAGGATTTGAGATGGACAAACACCACGACTTTAATATTTTGGACAAAGAGTGCTTCAATCGGCATATTTTAGATATTGTTGTCAACCGCTGGACGAGCTTAATATTTTACGCCCTATCAAGTGGTCCTAAGCGATACAATCAACTCAAACGCATGATTGAAGGCATCTCCCAGACGATGTTGACGAGTACGCTTCGTAAGTTGGAACGGAATGGACTGGTGCATCGTGAGATTTTTCCGGTGATACCGCCCAAGGTTGAATATACACTGACCCCACTGGGTGAAACACTCATCCCCATCTTTGAGCAGATTTATCAATGGACAGGCGACCATATGAATGAGATTGAGTCGGCACAAGTGGAGTATGATGGACGAACACAATCCTAAGTGCATTCGTGTGCGATGAGATGCCGTCTGCCAAGGTTTGTCACTTGATAGTTCCGTGCCTTGAACCATGCGGTTATCTCGTCAATTTGGTCGTGATGTTCCAGAATCATGGTTGGTTGGCAGGTTTCTATCATGGTCGCCCCCCCGTGTAGAGCGAGTATTTCTGCACCTTCAATATCTATAACAAGCAGGTCAGGACAAGCTGGATTTTGTGACCAGTAATGATCGAGGGTGGTGGATGGAACGGATATGCTCGTGGCTGAGGCGCGGGTTTCATCTGCAATATGATGCTTGCCATCCGACGACCCCATCTGCATGGTCACTTGCCCCACCCGATCTGAAATACAGGTGTGAACAGGTGTGATGGTTGTTCCGAATTGTTGATTTAAGCGCACATTCGTCACGAGACTCTGATAATTTTCGTCCCAACCTTCAAAGGCTATAATTTGCCCTTCCCCGTTTAGCAATTTTGCTGTGAACAAGGCATGGACTCCGACATGCGCGCCGACAAAGTAGATGACCATTCCGGGGAATACATTCTGGGTTAACCAGTCAGAGACTATAGACTCATACGAGCGATAGAAAATCGACGCGCGAGTTTGCATCATGGGTGTGATAGTAAACTTAATCTGGCGATAGGGTCCGACAAGCCCACTACGGACAGTTCCCTTACGCAGATAGACGCTTCTGAGCAACGCTTGAATCAGATTACGGACCATCAAATTGATCTTGCCCCCACGCGATTGTTTTGCCTCTTAAACTATCGCTTAAAGAGGATAACAGGTGATATCAAGCCACCACGCATGGTTGCCCAATTGGTCTCATTGGCATTGCTGTGGGTGCGGACTTCAAGATGGAGATGGGGTCCTGAAGAATTGCCACTGTTGCCCATCTGACCAATCTCTTGCAAGGGTTGGAGACTCTGCCCTTCTTGGACGCTCATCTTTTGGAGGTGGGCATGCATGACGAAAATGTGGGAACCCGTTTTGCCTTGTTGAGCGAGTTTTTGTTGAGTGGAAATCGGCAATTGGTCGTGGAGATAGCGCACGACAACATAATGCCCATAGCCGAAGTTCCAGCCTGCATTTTGGAGGACAGATGACGAACTGAGTTGGAAGCCACGGTCTACCGCACTGGCTCCGCTTGTTCCACATTGGGCGCAAAAAGCGACTTTGACGACTAATCCACCCAACGGTCCTGCGAGAATGGGTTCACCGGTATCGCCTGCATGATCCCAGCCGTGATGGACAATGGTGAAGTTAGGGTCAAGGTTAAAGTCACGTATCCACCATGAATTGACTGTTGGGTTGGGGTATTGATCGCCGAAGCCCAAAC
>JANQRM010000652.1 GCA_028284565.1 Anaerolineae bacterium
ACTTATTTCGCCAAAGGTGGCTCCGACAGGTGGATCATCTAAATCTTGGAAGACCACGATAGCGGAACCTGATAATTCGGAAAACTGCTCCACTTGGTCAACCAGATGCGTATAGGCATCGCCCCCACGCGGTTCAAAGGCAGTTCGACAAGTGACGGTTGATGCGAAACCTACCATCGGCGGTAATTCTGGAAAACGGGCTTGAATGCGTTTATCCATGAAGCCTTCTGTCTGTGAGCGTACTTTGAACAATTCAATCACGTTGCAGATGGTCGGGGTGTCAAACTTCTGTAGTTGGGCAAGTGTGTCCGTCGAAATCGTGGTCATGTCACGGTCTCCGGCATCAGGGTTGTGCGAATATTTTGGAACGCCATACGAATCGGATAGGTGCTAGAGGTCAAGAAATAACGAACCCCAGCCTCTGTCCAACGTTCAACATCCGAGCGCATGAAAGCGGTTGTTCCCACTGGCACATCACCTGCGGATTGAATGATGTCACGCATGGCGGAATGGACAGACTCGGCATCTCGATCCCCCAACGCGCCAACGGATTCGGATAGGTCGTCGCGTCCGATGAAAATCAAATCGACACCGGGAACTTGAGCGATGGCTCCAGCGTTTTGAATGGCTTCTTTCGATTCAAGAATGACCATCAATAAGACCTCTTCATTCGATGATTGGGCATGTTCATCGCGTGAGAGTGTCCCATAGCCGGCGGCACGAGTAGCAGTGGAGAATCCACGTCCACCAAGCGGAGCATATTTAACTTCATGCACCAGTTGTTCAGCTTGCTCGGGGATATGCACCATCGGCACGACGATTCCACCTGCTCCGAGTTCAAGGGCTTGGACAATCGCACCCCGTTGATGGTCTGGCACACGCACCATCGGCGTAATTCCACTAGCATCGGCGGCAGTGATGAGCGCGGGTAAATTAGTATGGGCTAAGCCGTGTTCACCGTCGAGCAAGACAAATTCAAAGCCGGTATCACCGAGCATTTCGACCAAGATGGGAGACGGGATTTGGAGTGCAACACCGAGTGCAACACCCCCTTGCTGAATGGTCTGTTTAATCCGATTATGGCGCATGGATTTCGCTTCCTTTGTTGATTAGGATTCGGAAGCTGAGACGACGACGGAATCGAGATAGAGGAAGCAACGTTTGTCCGTGTTCGTCTCGATACCAAACGAAGGCAAGACCAAACCATGCGTCTTATCTGTACTGGCGCGCCAACCCGGAAGCGGTGGCTTAAAAATGTGCTTGAGTCCTTTGACATCGAATTCTTTACCGTAACAATTGAAATCGACATATTCATAATTGGCTAAATCGAAGGTGAGGCGGAAGTAATGCCATTGAAATTTGGTCGGCGCACGATTGAAACCCCACTCTTGCCATCCGTCGTCCAGATAATCCCATGGTCCATCATGCGTTCCCCATGAACCGGTTAACATCATCTGCCATTTTTGGATGAGGTTACCGTTTTCATCCGCATTGTGATAGCGGACACCGGGCCACCAACGTCGCGGTTGCCTGCCAGAGTCTTTGATGCGTCCCGGATCATGTACGTCGAAAGATAAGAAGAAGGACTTTACATCGCGTTCTCCCAATTGGAAATCAGACGGTTCAGCTTTGAACGTGAGATAGGCTTCGATGCGGAATTTGGCATTCCATGGCGAAGCGAGGCGTTTCATAGCGACACCCATTTCACCCGCTTTGGGAATCGTTGGGATTTTGAGCGCATAAGTATCCCACGACCCATAGGTTCCCACATCCCATGTCGGGAGGTTGCTGACCTGCGGAATGGCGCGTTTGCCAATGGGATAGCGACGGTCCATGCGGTCATCAATCGTCTTTTGCTGGGTTCGCTTTAAGATGGTGGCGATGGGTTCAACATATTCATAACGCCCCTCGTAGTCATCATAGCCATCATAATCAGGGAAGTAGGGAGCCCAGCCATGTTGTCCAGTATCGAAATTGTCCACCGAGAGAATGCGTTCTAGCGGGTCATATTTGCTGAGAATCGGGTCGGTCTGGAGTAAGGCTTTGCGTAAATCATCGGCATGTGACATGGTGTTGGCTCCTATTCTTTAAAGTCCCAGTAAAAGTTGGCAAGCATGGCAAAGTGGTCATCGGGCCCATTGCGAATCTCCCCGACCAAGCGTAACCATGTCCCAAAATGGGTCAATTGGAGGAAGTAGCCCCCAACAGCTGACATAGTGTCGAACTGGGGACCAAAATCAATCCAGCGTTGCCCATCTATCGAAATTTGAACCCGTAAATCAAACTCGGCATTGCCATGGATTTCAGTGATATAGACAAAGGAAATCGCTTCCCTTGCCCACGCCACCTCAAAGGGTTCTAGTTCAAAAGGACCATTTTCTAGGGGTGAAAAAAGCTCCATTGCGGCGATATGACTGCGTCTCATGCAAACCTCCTGTCTGCGTGCATCAATAAAATAAATCATCTCGCTGTGATCAATCTGTCAAATTACCAAACTCCCATGTCTCGATATAACCTGTCGTCAATAAGCCTTGAAAGTTCGTTTCAAAGTCAGGTCGCCAAGGGCGTTGACCCCACACCGGACCCCGAAATACATCACGAGTGTCATCTTGCCATGCTAATAATTGGGCGTGCAGTTGATTGCGTATCCCGGCAACCAATGAGTCATGAATGAGGTTAATTGCTTCATCGGGATCGTTTTGAAGGTCATAGAACTCATCACTATCGAAGAGATTGATGCTCAATTTCCAGTCGTGGGTGCGGATACAGCGAATGGGATAGAAGCCATTCACTTGCCAGAATTTTTCACCAAAGCGGTTGTATTCCATCACGACGAAATCACGAACGGAATCGGTTTTTTGATCCAAGATAGGAAGTAGAGAGCGTCCATCATAGCCTTTATGCTGGGGAAAACGTGTGGGGTCATCGCCAGCCAGTTCTAAAATGGTTGCCCAGATGTCTAACGAGCTGACTAAACCAGTCTCACATCGTCCGCCCTGTGTGATATGCGGAGCTTTGATGAGCAACGGAACAGCGTTAGTGTGATCATACATGGTCGGACCCTTAGCACACAAGCCGAAGGCTCCAAGATGGTCGCCATGATCTGATGTGAAAATGACGACTGCATCCGGGACAAATTGCTCAATGGCATCCAACACCCGCCCGATTTCGTAATCGACATAACGGTTGCAATCGTAGTAGCGATGATAATAAGCAGGAAATTGATTAGGATTATCACGCTGGTTCGCCAAAAATTCAGCATATTGCTGTTGCAAGCGGGGCTTATCTACCATGTCATGCCCAAATGTCGGCGGTTGATATATGTCGGCTTGATTAAAACGTCCACGATAAGGTGGTGGACAGATATAGGGACCGTGCGGTTCATCAAAGGACACAGCGAGGAAAAATGGTGATCTCGAGTCTTGCTTTTGGTTCAGAATGTCAATGGCGCGGTCTGCAATCCGATGTCCAAAGCAATAAGCCTCATCGTACAATCCTCGATTCCAGCCACCAAAACGATTGATGCCCTTTCGACCGACTTCATCATAAAAATTATGCAGATCGTACCATGCCTCGTCATCAAAGCCACCATCCGCGACCCCTGCACCTTCATAACCCGACGCATCCAGATGCCATTTGCCGACATGAAGCACGTGATACCCTTGCTCGGTGAGCAATTCTGCCAAAGTGGGGATATGCTGTCCGAGTGGGAGATCATTTGCCCATGCGCCTGCCCGATTTGGATATAAACCCGTGTGCCATGAAGCGCGTGCTGGTGTACACAAGGGCGAGGTTGTAAAGGCATTCTCGAATAGCACACCTTCATTGGCGAGTCGATCAAGATTGGGCGTTTCTACACAAGGACGGTCAACATACGCTGATAACATCTCATGCCCTTGTGTATCGGTGGTGATGAAGACGATATTGGGCTGGGACAAGGTCTCGCTCACTGAGTCACCTCCATCCCATCCAAAGCATCATAGAGCATTAAACAAGCATCCCCACTTGAAAGAGGCGCATCACCTTCTTGATGACTAACTGACGCAAAATCGGGTGTATGGATACCGTGACAACGACAGGCAATGTCTAGCTGTTCGATAAAATCGCTGGATGAAATCGCATCATCTTGTTTGGATGTCGCATGGAGTTTGCGCGCTTGTGTCATTACATCAAGTTGGTTCATGAGTAGCAGGGCAAAGGTCTCTGCCCAAACAGAAGCAGTGGAACTATCGAGTGGATTATTGGGACAAGCATCATAAGTTGAGAAGAAGCCTTTCGTCCCCCAATATTGCACAGCTTTCACCCATGTTTGGTCTGTTGCCATATCGAAATCATTGAAAAAGGAGAGCATCACCCCCTGTTCGACAAGGGCGCGTTGTAGCTGACTTATATTGACCACTGCTGGAGTAACTTGTTGTTGATGTGCTAACGTTACCAGAAAGCCTGTCGCTTCACTCAGATGGATTAGCATTGGCGTTTGACGCACCGTCCCCCATGCCACATGCGTTGAAGAGGTGGCAACCGGAGTCAGGAGGTTATCAACATCTGGCGAGAGCAATATCCGTAAGGGTATTTGTCCGGGACGCGAGAGTTCCATCAAGAAGAACTGTCCATCGCATAATGTCCCCGGCAGCCGTTCTGGTGAGCAGGCGAGCGAATCAATCGGAAACTCGGTGATAGCAATCGAGTCATGATGGATCGGCGCACGACGAATTCCATGGGCTAGCATGTTGTCATGTTCGGTGAAGGTGGTGCGCCCCATAATCCGTCGCCCCTCACGGACATAGAGATGCTCTGGGACATTGCCATTGTTCGTAAATTCATCTTTGGCGAGACCCCATTGGCGCGCTTGCTCCTGCAAGTCCTCCGGGACGGTCTCATCATTTTGTAGAAAATACAGGATGCTTAAGCCATGTCGTAAATGATTATCGGCAATGTGTCGGCGAGTCTCCCAATCACCTTCTAAATAACCCAGATTGCCACCGGGGAAGTTGCCAGCATTCCAACTGCGCTTGTTGTTCGGGAGGGCGTGTCCGTGAAAGATATGGTCTTGCTCCACCATCCCTCGGAGCGTGTTGTTCAAAAAACGATGATGGAGCGCATAGGGTGTTATGCCGATTTCGTCAGGACTCTGTGAGATGGCGAGATAGCGATTGCGGTCATAACCATCGGGTTTATCAATTGCGATGCGGTTGTCGGGGTCATTGCTGAGGCAGAGTCGATAGGTGTAGGCTTGTACCCGTTCATCACCCACTCCTGTACTGCCAGCCATGATGCCCAAGGTACTCCACTTGGGTAGGATATTCAGCTTGCCTTGACTGGCTTCAATCGGATATTTTGTCCCAGAAAAATCCCAACGGGTGAACAGCCGTCCTGCGTGCGGTTCATTATAGTCATCTCGTGATTCACGTCCGAGCCGATACGGGATACCCGTCACCGCCACCAAATCGCCTTCATAGGTTGCATCCACAAAGGTTTGGGCTTCGATAGACAGGTCTTCACCATCATCAAATGATGTTAATCGGACAGCTTGAATTAACCGTCCGGCGCGTTGGACTGCTAGCGGGTAATAGCCTTTGATGACGCTTAAATCTGCTTCCTCTGCAACCATCGCCTCAAAAATATTACTCAAGACATGCGGTTCATACGTCAGCATCGGATTATTTGGCTCAAGGGAAACACAAGCCCGATATTGTGGAGAGTCTGTGCCGTAGGTTGTTCGATAATGCGTGATGATACGCTCACGAATCTCTTGTAAGAGGGGTGTGCGATTGCCGGGATAATGGGTTTCGATTGCGCCCAGCGACGGCATGACTCCACCGAGTCCCTGTCGATACGATACCAGAATGGTTTTGACACCTTCACGGGCGGCACGAACAGACGCGACGATGCCACCTGCAGATTCTCCAATGACGACCAATGCCGTCTGCAAGGTTTGTGTCATTGTGATACGCTAACCGGGGAAGTGGTTATAGCCCCAAGAAGCGGGGTCACGCAGATGTTGTAGCTGATGCTGTATCATTTGCTCCATCAATTCCAATTTGATTGCTTGATAATTTGGGTCATCATAAAGATTCATTTGCTCGGCTGGGTCAGTATCGAGGTCATAGAGTTCGCCTTTGTCCCCGTGATAACAGGCAAGTTTCCAACGAGGTGTGCGTATCATCTGTCCGACAGCGAAGGTCTGTCCACTTCGCGGTGCAGTGGCACTATGCGCGCCTTTTTCAACCAACAAGCCGTTCACTACTTCACGATGCTGATAATTGTCATCCAAAAAGATGGATGCAAAACTGCGCCCGGCTAAGTTTGATGGCGTGGGAACATCGGCAAGGTCGCATAAGGTAGGAAAAAGGTCGATGAGTTCAATCATTTCGGACGACTCATTTCCGGCGTGAGCTTGTTCTGGCAATCGAATGACCAAGGGAACACGGAGGGAGCTGTCATAAAAGTTATTGAATTTGCCCAGCATCCCATAATCGCCCAATTGCTCCCCATGATCGGAGACAAACACCAGAATGGTCTCTTCTAACAAGTTTTGGGCTTTGAGCGATTCAATCACCCTATCAATGGCGGTATCAACATGCGTATTCAAAGCGAGATAGGCGGCGATCATCTCTTTGCGGATGTCCATCGGAGTCCGTGCATATTCTTTGCCCGGTACGGCTTGCATCGTAGGCTTTTGCGCCATGATGTTCGCATCAACAGCGGGAACTTCAACATCATCGGGGCTATACAAATAGGCAAATTCTTTTGGAGGGATAAGTGGCGTGTGGGGTGTGTGAAAGCCGATGAATAAAAAGAAGGGATTAGACTGATTGTAGCTTTTCAGATAGTCATCCACCTGCCGCGCGACGATAAAATCATAATGCTCATCAAGGTCTTTTTCAAAGACACCTAAGACGGGTTCAGGCGTGAAGTCGTCATCAAGATTGTCGGGTTCGAGCATAGATTGATTGTGATACCATCCCCACAACCGAGAGCCTAAACTTTCGGCAATTGGCGGTTCGGGGATACGACGGAAGCCCGGATTTTGCCCATGTGTTTTACCAAAGGCGACCACATCATAGCCCAAATCACCAAAATGATGTCCCATCGTGCGTTCATCGGGCGGTAGCATACAGCGATTGTTGAGTACCCCATGTTGTTGGGGATAGCGTCCGGTTAAGGTCGAGGCACGTGCTGGGGCGCACACGGGATAATTGGAAAATGCGCGATGAAAAGTTGTGCCTTCGTCTCGTAAGCGGTCAATCGTGGAGGTTTGCACAAAAGAATATTTTTCATGATAGGCAATGTCGGCACGCATCTGGTCTACCATAATGAAGACGATATTTTTCATCGGCTAACCTCGTACTTCCATGTGTGGGTCGAGGGCATCACGCAGACCATCGCCAACAAAATTAATACTCAGTACACATAAGGCAATCATCAAGCCGGGCGGTATCCAGTAGTAAGGCATGTCGCTCAGAATCGTAATGGATTGGGCTTGGTTGAGCATTTGTCCCCAACTCGGTTCAGGCGGTGGAATACCCAACCCCAGAAAACTCAAAGCCGATTCGGTGATGATGGCAGAGGCAACTCCAAAACTCGCGGCGACAATCACGGGTGCAGTCACATTGGGTAACAGATGGCGGAACATAATCCGAATCGACCCAGCCCCCAACGCTCGCACGGCAGTGATATAGTCCATCTCTCGCACAGATAGCACCTGCCCACGAACAATCCGCGCAATGGAGGGCCAGCGCGCCAATCCAATTGCAAAGACAATACTGCCGATGCTTGGTGTCGTGATGGTGATCAGCATCAAAATAATCAGCAGGGGTGGTAACGACTGTACCGTGTCCGTAATCCGCATCAATACGGAATCGACAGCACCCCCATAGAAGCCCGATACCAAGCCAACAACAATTCCGACAGATACATAGAATGCAACAGACAAGAGACCCACAGCCAACGAAATCCGCCCACCATAGACGACCCGCGAGAAAATGTCTCGTCCTGCTGGGTCACCACCCAGCCAATGGTCGGCACTTGGCGGTTTACGAATATTCCGCAGTTCCACATCATAAGGATCGTGGTTGGTAATCAGTGGCGCAAAGATAGCGGATAACACAATAATGGTCAGGACGATTAAGCCCACCACCGCCAGACGATTGCGGAAAAACCGCCGGATAATCCGACGATTGGGTGTATTCCGAGCTTCCAGCTTGGCAACACGCTTGGGTTTTTCTTTTGAACCTGTTTGGTTTGTCGCTTGTTCACTCATCGTCTAGTCATACCGTATCCGTGGGTCAATGAAAGCATAAGCCACATCCACCAACAAATTCGCAATGGTTACTGCAATGCCAATTAACAACACCACCCCCATAATCACGGGATAGTCACGCCCAAAG
>JANQRM010000654.1 GCA_028284565.1 Anaerolineae bacterium
CGTGGGGATGCCCTTGCTAACACTCATCATCGGTGTCCAACAAGCCACACCCATCATCGGACTAATTTCCTTTACTATCGCACTCATCATCCTCACACAAGCGTGGCGCGATGTCGATATTCGTGGCGCATGGCGGTTAATCCTCAGTTCCTTTGCTGGCATTCCGGTTGGCTTATATCTGCTCACCTCCGTTCCCGAAGCCATAGTCACGACCTTACTTGGACTTATCCTAATCACCTATGGCGCATACAGTCTCAGAAAACCCAAATTGGATAACGCGAAAATCGTTAATCAAAATCTAGCATTTGCGTTTGGCTTTGTCGCGGGGATATTAGGTGGAGCCTATAACGCCAGTGGACCACCCCTCATCATTTACGGCACACTACGAGGCTGGCAACCAGATCGTTTTCGTGCAACTTTACAATCCTACTTTCTTGTATCCGGCTTTTTCGTCACCATCAGTCATGGGGTCGGTGGCTTATGGAAACCCAATGTCTTCTTCCTATTTTTCTTCGCCATCCCCATTATGCTCATTTCAGCTTTTTTGGGAAAACGCCTCATCCATCGCATCTCCCACGACACCTTCAGCCGTGTTGTCTATGGCTTCCTCATCATCATCGGACTCTTTATGATTGCGAATGCACTCTAAAAATAATTCACTGACTACCTGAAAATTGTTTGAACTTAGGGTTCTTCGCGTCGAGGTGCAGTGTCATTGGTCAGTCTCTAGGAGACCTACGCGCACTGGCGGTTCAAACATCAAAAATAAAAAATGTAAAGAAGTTGCTAAAAAATGTTGGGACTTGTAAGAGAATCATGGTCTACGCAAAAAAGTGTGTACACTGAAATCAAGTGGCATTGTTATAGTTTGCAATAAAACCAAACAAAAGGTAATGTCTGTGAGGAAGACAACCATGCTCGAAAAACACGATCAACACGCCCATTGTCCCAGCTGCGAATCGGAAACGTCGTTTCAGTTTGCTGGTGAACAACGCTGTCCGCCCAAAGTTGCGGAACTCACTGGACTCCCCGAAGTCATGCAAATGTGGACCTGCAATGATTGTCATTCGACGGTGATGGAACCCAGCCTGACCTTTGCTGGTGAGTAGCAATTCAACCTGTCAGCAAATTTAATCTGACAAGGAGTTGTGTATCAAATGTTTCGACAACTGAATATGCCTATGTTCATACTAGGTTGTATCCTAGTTTTTTCGATTTTTATAGGCGATGCTCAGCCCACCTCCTTCTTCTTTGTCAATGATGGGAATGTAGAAGTTGATCAGACTGCTGTCGAAAGTTCCGCCCAGCCCTTAATAGATGACTTTGGCGCGCGTGTGGGAATCTATCTCGTTGTTTCTGGGAATAATAGAGACTTTGATTCACGCCTCAATGAAGATGGTCTTTCGCACAGTTTCACTGGAACTCGACCCGATACACTGGCTATTTATATCGCCACCGAAGAACGGTTTTCAGAGATTCGATGGGGTTCCGACTTTGACAGGATTGATGGAAGTTGGATACGAAGTGAATTCCTGAATCCGGCACTGCGGGAGCGCAAGTTTACACAAGCACTCGTTGAAACTCTACAGAGCATACATGAGGAAATGACCCATCCCCTTGTCAGTATTCGACACTTGTTGAGTCAAATAGTGAGCAACCCCGCCATTCTTCTAATAATTGGATTCGTCATCTACCTGTTGTATAAAATAAAAACAGGAACCTTGGGTGATCTTTTCACCAATAGTTCAACGGACTATTCATCGTCATCAGGCGGTAGTAGCAGTAGCTGGAGTAGTGGTAGTTCTAGCGGTGGGGGTTCATCCGGAGGTTCGTCCGGTGGGAGTTGGGACGATTAAATCCCAGAAGTATGCCGACCACCACTCTACATCATACTTAGTTCTTTAACCCATCACTCATTACTCGTTACTCATCACTACATCCGCTTCCACAACAACGGCACCAGCATCTCATCCTCATGCAATCCCCCATGTGTACTCGCAAACTTGAGTTCACCCACAGACGTATCCGCAATCTCCCAACCCAGACGCGGAATCAGCAAGCCATCCCCCAAGCGTGCTCGCGCCTTATCTGATATTGCATGATGACCAAATAAACCTGCCTCCAACGCCTGTTTCGATTCCACAAAGGCAAATCGGTCAGCATAGTGTTCTGCTACAGTTGCCTTGACGCGTTCCGTCATCCCATTGTAGAGATGTAAATGAGGCAAGCGCATATCGCCAGCGATTCCACTCCGTAACGATTGGCGAATCACATCCGTCACATCATCCTTTTGCAAATCAAAGGTATTCGGCGTATCCGCATGTCCATGGTCCGCCGTAAACAAGAAGAGCGTCCGTCCATCCTGTATATCTGGCTGATTCAAGAGGTCCAATAATGTCTGGAGTTGCGTCTTAATCTCATGATAAATCGTCGGATTCCGCGCACCATAATCATGCGACAAGGTATCCACTGCGCCATGATAAATGCTCACATAACACCGCTTCCCAGCTGTATCCCGTAGCAAGTCATGCAGACGCAACCACATATCCGAATAGCCCGAATGGCGATGCCGATGACTCACCCCGCGATGCAATATCCGCGATAAACCTGTGCCGACTAGAGCCTTGTGCAAAAGCAAATATGTCGGAATGCCTTCTTGTGCGAGCAATTCGCCCAACCCCGGCAAAGGTAGAAAATCTTTTGGGGAGATACGACGCGCAATCACATTCGACACATCTTTCCCAATTTGCGGTTCATAAAACAGCATATTCACCAGCATTGAGAACTCACTCAAATACATCAGCGTTCCCAACATCCCATGTGTCGCGGGTTCGGCTCCAGTCCATAAGGTTGGTAAAGCAACTGCTGTTGTACTCGGCACAATCGAAGTCAAGGGAAGCGGTCCGCGTCCATTCGTCAATCGAGCAACCGTCTCCATAAATTCAACATCATCGTCCAACAACTTTTTCAGCGTTAAATACCCCAAGCCGTCACTCAAAAACACCACAACACGATCAACATCATCCAGCATCTGCCCATCCCATATAGAAGCATTGAGAGGCTGATGATTCGGGAGTGTTAAGCCCAAACAATCAGCAACGGTGTGCGCGATGTTGCGTATCGACAAGCTATCATACGCGGGGTACACCAACTCATCTGACCAATCAACAGATAAGTCAAGCAGACGACGTTGGCGGATTTGGGAATCTAAGGCTTCAGCGAGGGCTTGGTGAGTGAATGACATGCTGGCTCCAAGTATTATTGACTCATCAAATATGATGTAACAAATTCGTGACAATCTTTATACTAGTATTACATTTACCGTGTTATAGTGGAAAGACAGCCTGAAGGATAGATAAAAAATTATGATGTTTCATTCTCAAGACCCCAACGACAATACTGAAGAAACGCTTGAAATTGATCAATTACCCGTGTTGCCAGAGATGCCGGGACGGGTCACTGACCCCTTAGATTTGGACACACCACGGCAGTTGCGGTTCACAATTAATGAAACAGGCGAATCCTTCGATGTCCCAGTCTCCTTATATATGGTGGTGGGGCGCAAAACCTCACGGCGAGACCGACAAGTCCATGTCGATTTAACACCCTTCGATGCCAAGCACTTCGGTGTGTCGCGCTATCATGCCATCATTCAAGTGATTGATGACCGCATTTCCATCAAAGATTTTAACAGCACCAACGGGACTTATTTAAATAACCATACGCTTCGACCAGCCGAGATGTACCGTCTACGTCATGGCGATATATTGTCCTTCGGACGTTTCAAAGTCACCGTGTATTTCATTGGCTTCCAAAACGACTAACTTCAATCAAAATACCCCAAAGCGCGTAAGTTATCCGCAACATCACTGGAGACAACCTTGCCCGGTGCTGACTGATTCACAGCATCTAAGCTCATAAACGCCCGCAAATGACCATACAGCACCTCAGCTTCGTTGGGATACTGCGCGACGAGGTTCGTCAATTCAGTCGAGTCATCCATAACCTGATACAACGAGTCAATCGCATTACCAATCGTCGTGAGTTTATGTTGATTCTGATACACAGCACGGCGAGTCTGCGTCAGTTGAAACGCATCAATCAACTTGGGATTCGTATATTCCAGCACATGCAAGAAGGTCTGTGGAGGAACAGCTTCGGCAAACACAGGCGCATCGACCAAGTTCACTAGCGATAAACCAGCGACATCGGCATTCGGGTCATCATCAGCCAGTGGCGGAGCAACACCAGTAAGTTCCAAGATGGTATGGAATAGCCGACGAGTCGAAATCGTGTCATCAACCACGGCATCAGCCGGAAACACAGCCGGATAATGAATCACCAGAGGCACATGCACCAGTTCCTGATTGACGACAAAGCCATGCCCAAAGAAGGAATGGTCACCATGCGCTTCACCATGATCAGCCGTGATGATGACCAGTGTGTTATCCAGTGCATCTGACTGCTTTAAGGTGCGTAGCAAGCGTCCGAGATGGGCATCTTGATGGGCGATTTCTGCTGTGTAATAGGCATCGAGTGCTTCGGTTTGCCAATCAGGGAGGGGTTCATCAACCGGAGAAGCCCAGCGTTTGGGGTCGGCATTAAAACGGCGGATAAAATCAGCGACGGGTTTATTGTCAGCCAGTTCAGGAGCCAGTTGCTTCAAGACAGACTTGGGCGGGTGATAGGGCAAATGTGAACCCATCAGATTGATAAAGGCAAAGGTCGGCTGGTCAGTGGGACGGTTTGACCAATAAGCGAGGACATCATCAACCGTGTGTTGCGTATTGCCTTTGTAATTGACCAGACGGGTCAGCAATGGAAACCAGAGGGACGACAAGGACAGCCGAAACAGGGGGTCATGTTGGGCAAATTGATTGCTGAGGCGATGAGCCAGACGGCGAAATTGGCGAGATAAACGGGCAGTGGATGCCGAGTGTGGGCGGTTGGGATGCAAGCCAGAATAGTTGTACACAGCCGAAAAGCCACGGGTTAAACCATTGTTGATGATGCCAACAAGGGGGTTATTCGAAAAAGCGACAGTGTGATAATCGGCAACAGATAAAATTTCAGCCAGAGTCGGGAATTGACCAGACAGGACTTGATGCGCTTGAGTGAGTCCATGTTGCTTCGGATACAGTCCAGTGAACAGGGAAGCATGAGCAGGGATGGTCCATTGAGCAGGTGAGATGGCATGGCGGAAGGTGGTGCTGTGTTGAGCAAAAGCATCGAGATGCGGAGACGTGGCTTTGGGATAGCCAGAGAGGGAGAGACGGTCATAGCGGAGGGTGTCGAGGATGATGAAGAGGACATCAGGGCGTTGGGACATGCTGGATTTTCTAGCTGATTGAATATAGGGGGATGATAGTGCGAAAGTGGGAAACTGTGTAGTAGAAAGTGGAAAGTAACGAGTGATGAGTCAAATCCAAAGTGAAACTGACAAGCTGACAAGCTGAACAGCGAAAATGCTGACAAGCTGAATGGCGAATGGTTAAAAGTTTGAATTGAGAAGCCCTGATAAACAGGCAAAAACAGGGTTATTTGGGATATATTTGGGATAATTTGGGTTATTTTTTCTAACCAAGTTGGTATTCGGTTGGATTTTACAAACCTTACCCCACTGATGCGCAACCCCACCCGCTATGCCGACACGCCCAATATATGCTACACTCACTAAGAAGTGATTTATAGCAAACTGGGTATTTGCAGAGAGAATAGATATGCAATCCGCCACACTCACCCCACAAGAGTTTGTCGATATTTGGTCAGTCACCGGCTTGGGAGAACGCCAATCCTACCAGCTTCATTTTTTGGATGTTTGCAAGCTCGTTGGCTATGAAGCTCCCACCGCATCAGGCAAAGACTCCAAAGGCAATACCTACGTCTTTGAACGGAGCATCAAGAAGGATACTGGCGCACAAGGTTTTGCCGATGTCTTCTATGAGGGGCATTTCGCCGTGGAATACAAAGCGGCGGGCAAGCACAAAGACCTCAAAGCCGCCTATGACCAACTCCTGCAATACCGTGAGAAGCTGAACAATCCCCCCTTACTCGTCGTGACAGACATCGACAATTGGGAGATACACACCAACTTCCCCAATACCGAAAAAGTCATCTACAAATTCAAAAATGAGGACATCGCCAGTCGTCCTTCGATACGAGATGCCCTGCACCATCTCTTTTATGCACCTGACCGATTGCACCCGCGACGCAACACGACCCAAGTGACTGCCGATGCCGCCAAAGTCTTCCAACTCATTGCGGATAACATGCGTCAATGGGAAGCCGACCCCGCGCGCATCGCCCACTTTTTGACGAAACTCGTCTTTTGTTTGTTTGCAGAAGATGTCAGCTTGCTCCCCGCCGGACCCAAAGGCGAAACAGGGATTTTCAGTGAGATTGTGGAGCGCACCCGCACCGAACCGCAAAAATTTGCCCGTTATACGCAAGAACTCTTTGAGGCGATGGCAGATGGTGGCGAAGTGCTGTTTGAGGAGATTCCCTACTTCAATGGGGAATTGTTCGATGATGTGCGCGTAGAGGATATTTCGCTTGAGGCATTGACCGAGCTAGAAAAGGCGGCGCAACTCAATTGGTCGTCTATCGAACCCTCCATTTTTGGGACACTCTTTGAACGCAGTCTCGACCCCAACAAACGCTCCCAACTCGGCGCACATTACACTAGTCGGGAAGACATCCTCCTCATTGT
>JANQRM010000005.1 GCA_028284565.1 Anaerolineae bacterium
TCGTGGCATCGGTTGTTTGAGCAATCCAGTGGTTACGGTCTAATAAACAATTATAGGAGTTCATCATGCCCGGATTAAAGCCTTCCCAAACCACCCAGAAGCTGATGGCGGCACGCCAGCGGTCCGGTTCGCATCATGTGGCGACCAACGGCGTAAAACCTATTGAACTGAATCGCGGACATACCGGGTTTGTCACGCCTGAGCATATACGCGAGGCGGCACACGCGGCAATACGTGATGGACACACCCACTATGAAGATGTCCTGCCATTACGAGAAGCCATCTCAGCCAAATTGTCTAGCGAGAATGGCATTGATGTGGACCCAGTGCAAGAAATTGTCGTTGGAGCGGGTTCCCATCTGGTTCTTTTCGATATTATGAGAACGTTTGTTGACCCCGGCGATGAAGTTGTGTTTGGTCGTCCCGGTTCGCCGACGTATTTTTATTACAATACAGTGATTAACGATGGGAAACCTGTATTTGTACCTTTAAAGAAAGACCGACGATATAAAATCGATCCGGATGATATTGCTGACGCAATTACCCCGCGAACAAAGATATTGGGTTTAACTAATCCAGATACGCCCAGTGGTGCAGTCGCTGAATTGGACGATTTGCAACGCATCGCTAAATTAGCCATCGAACATGATTTGCTGGTGGTCTCTGATGAAATCTATGAAAAATTAATCTTCGGGGATACGCCTCATGTCAGCATTGCGTCGTTACCAGGGATGCACGAGCGCACTATCACAGTTAATGGGTTTTCTAAATGTTATGCCATGACGGGATGGCGTGTGGGTTATGCGGCTGGTCCTCGCACCTTGATAAAACCTGTTCAGGATGTCTTTTTGACCAACTGTATATGGTTGAATACGCCAGCACAATATGCGGCGATAGCCGCGTTAACGGGACCGCAAGAACCATTGGAGGAAATGAAAGCCGAATATGCACGACGAATGCAGATTCTGGTCGAGGGTATCCGTAATATCGACGGTTTTTCCTGTTTTGAACCGGAAGGCGGTTATTATCTGTGGCCAGATGTTAGCGACTTTGGATTGCATTCTACCGAATTTGCCAAAAAGGTCATGGACTATGGTCAGGTGCGGGTCGGTGCTGGCTCAGGCTTTGGTCCAGCCGCTGGTGAAGACAATCTGCGCCTTTCATTTTCTGAAACAGAAGACAATTTACGTGAGGGCATCAAGCGTTTGTCTCATGCTTGTGAGCTACTCCGTAGTGAATCTTGAAGCAATAAAAATGAGGCTGTCTTACCAGTGACGTATGTTTTGAACAGCTTTCAATAAATAGGATACTGAATAGAGAAACATTACAATCAAATGGAGTGAATTGATATGATCGTTATTGATATCCATACCCATATTTTTGCATCTGCCAAGCCGTTTCCTAGAGCCGCCCTTGATGATCCGATGTGGTCGGTTTCTGACCGTATGGGTCCCGGCTTTAAGGCGAAAGCGGAAGCCCAAGAATTAGCTCGGATTGAAGATTATCTTGATCGGATGGATGAATGGGGCGTAGACATTGTTTGTGTGAATAATGTCGCTAATTCGGGCGCAGGGGCGCGTGCCATGAACGATTACAATGCAGAAATCATCGCGGCTAACCCCGGACGAATGATTGGCTTTGCGGCTCTACCCATGGCTGAAGGTGAGAACGCGGCGAGAGAGTTGGAATATGCCATCAAGGAATTGGGCTTTTATGGCGCGAAAATCTACCCAAAAATTCAGAACGTTCCATTGGATGCGGATTCGATGAATGAAGTCTATGCGACGGCATCTGATTTGAATGTTCCTTTATTGACTCACACCACGGCATTGCCACACGCTTATAGCGGTACACGCGGTATGCATTGGATGGATCATACCTATGACAATCCCGCTAGGGTGTTCGACTCCGGTATGATGGCAAAATATCCAAATTTGAAAATCATCTTCGCTCACCAAGGTGGCGGGTATGTCTACTACAAAGACATGCTGATTGCCCGTAACCCGGATTCAGCCCCCTTGTGGGATCGCTTCTATGTTGATATGTCGCCAATGTCGCGCTTTAGTCAGGCGCAAACACAGGTGGCGATTGATGCACTGGGACTGGATCATGTGTTGTTCGGTATCGACTATCCTTGGGCAAATCTTGAAGAAGCCGGAAAATGTGTGGCTCACCTGAAAGCGATGGATTTCTCAGATGATGTTAAGCAGGCTATTCTGGGAGAGAATGCCATCAGACTGCTGAATTTACAGGTGAACCGAGAATCGAAGACCGTTGTTGCGAGTGCTTAGTCACACCCCATTTTCGGAAGGAAATCGACTAAAACGCTCATGCTCTATCCCTTTAGATATCTTGCCCCTGATTCTTTGGCTGAAGCAATTGCAATGCGTCAGACATATGTTAATGCCAAGTTTTTAGCTGGCGGGACGGCATTGTTGTTGGCGATAGAACGGAGGGAGACACAGGTTGCAACCGTTATCGACTTGAAGCACATTAAACACTTAAAGAACATCGAAGTCACCCCTGAGAAAGAGCTTCAAATTGGTGCGCGTGTCACGCTCAGGGAGATCATCGACTCCGAGCTAGTGCGACAGGTTGCTCCAGTGTTGATACAAACAGCCAAGCATATGGCGACCCCACAGGTCCGCAACTTGGGAACGATTGGTGGGAATATTGCTTCTGGATTGGCGGGAGCTGATCTGGTGACGACCCTGCTGACACTGGATGCTCGCTTGCTTATTATCACTGTCAACGGGGAGGAGCGAGTTGCACTTCATGATTACATTTCACGTAGCGAACTTACTCATTTGAGAGAGGCAGGGATTATTCGCAATATCATCCTGCCACAACAAGCAGGTCAGGCAATGTATCAAAAGTTGATGGTGCGTCACGCTGTTGATGTTCCCCTAGCGAATGTTGCTATCTGCGTGCAAACGAACTCGCGCCAAGTCACATCTGTACGCATCGCCGCTGGTGATTGTGAGGGTCATCCATCACGGTTAACTGAAGCTGAGTCTATTTTACATGAACAGTCTATCACGTCGAAGGTTATTGATGATGTCGTTTCGATTGTGACTGAGACGGTCAAACAACCCAGTGATCATCGTGCATCGGAAGCCTATCGCCGTCGAATGGTTGGTGTTCTCACACGACGCGCTTTGACACAATTATTGGACCCTGTATGAATAAACATCCTATTTCCATAATGGTCAACGACTCACCCTATTCTCTGACTGTGGCGGCACATCATACCCTGCTGGACATCCTACGCGATAATCTGGGGCTTACTGGAACAAATGAAGGTTGCCGAATGGGGGACTGTGGTGCTTGCACGGTCCTTGTCGATAGTTTTCGTGTGCCTGCATGTATGATGCTAGCCGTGAGTGCCGATGGTGCAGTTGTAAAAACTATCGAAGGTCTTTCTAACTCTACAGCAGGACAACATCATCCTTTGCAAGAGGCATTTATTCGTCATGGTGCGTTGCAATGTGGCTTCTGCACTGCAGGAATGGTGCTTTCAGCAGTAGCTATTTTGGAAGAAATCCCTCAGCGACCTGTGAGTGAAGCCGATATACGCAATGCTTTAACTGGCAATCTGTGTCGCTGTACGGGTTATGCCAAGATTGTTGAGGCAATTTTAGAGGTTGCCAATGGGCGATAGTTGGATTGGAAAGCGCGTACCGAAGCGTGATGCCACCGCCAAAACTACAGGCAGTATCATCTATGGTCATGATCTGCGACGTCCCGGTATGCTATATGGCAAGATACTCCGCAGTCCTGTTCCTTTTGCGCGAATTATTGAAATCAATACCGACAAGGCATCGGCTGTTCCCGGTGTCCAAGCTATTCTAACGGGAAAAGATGTTCCAGATACCCGAATCGGTCTGGGGCGGGATAATCCCATTCTCAATCGACAGATTGTCAGGCGTGTCGGTGATGAAATTGCGGCAGTTGTGGCGACAAGTATCGACGCGGCTCTGGAGGCAATTTCGCTCATCGACGTGGTTTATGAACCTTTACCTGCCCTCTTTGATGCGAATGAAGCCTTGCAAGCTGATGCGCATTTAATCCATCGACACAGGGAGAGTAACCTGTACGACACAAGACGTTATGTGCATGGTGATCCGGATTCTGCCCTATTGCAGGCTGATGTTGTGGTCGAAGACACATTTTCTATTCCTGCTGTTGCTCCGACACCCATGGAACCTTCTGTCGTGGTGGCTGAATTTGATGTGAATGGCGACCTAACCGTCTATACAACCAATCAAGCACCTTACCTGATGCAGTATGAGTTGGGTCAAGCTGTGGGCATGTCTCCTGCACGCATTCGTATTAAGCAGACGGCGATTGGTGGCGCATTTGGTCGCGGGTTAGATGTTTACCCCTTCGAAGCCATTGCTATTTTGCTGGCAAAAGCAGTCGGCAAGCCG
>JANQRM010000033.1 GCA_028284565.1 Anaerolineae bacterium
CGGTGACACCAAGTCGCACGCCCACACCGACCTTGACCTACACGCCATCGAATACGCCGACGCCGACCCTGATTGTGACAGCAACATCAGCGATTCTGCCGACACCTGCACCGTAAGTTAGTTCAGTGATGCGAGTCTGTGATGCATATGCATAGCCAAATGCATAGCCATTTGCATCACATTTTCCTGTTGTTTTGTGATACGATGACAAGGCAAACAATGATATAGGAAATTACCATCAATCACGTAACTCAAAAACTTGTCAATGGAAATGTTGCTATAACCTAATTCAAACCTTTAACCGCCACTCGGCGGGAACGCCCTTGCCAACTGCCGAAAACATATATACTACCGCCGACGGTAAGTATAGTTTCAAATAATTGACAAACTGCTTTCTAACTTTTCTGGGTTATTAACTACTTAATTGACGATCACCCTACGCTAGAATGGATAGGTCGATAATCTTCTGCTTTTGGGTTACACTGTCTGGCGTTTTGAAGGAAAGGGCTGTTGATGTCAGTGAGACAAGGTTTGGGGCTGTTGCTTCGGATAATATTTCGTGGATTGATTCCGCTTTTACTCATTGTGGCGATTATCTGGTCGGCTGGTCAGGTTGCCACCACATTTTGGAATCAATTTCAGCAGGCGAACCAAGTAGCAGGGCGGGGTGATGCCTACATTGGTACAGCGACAGCCATTGCTCCGGATGTCTCTAATAACAACACAGGCAATACGTACCCTGATGGTGGATCGCTCGTCATGGCACAACTCTTTTCGACGAATACGCCTCAGGCTGATGCAAATCCGCCTGCCTTGGCGACGAACACACCCGTACCTCAAGCGACACCCGTGCCAACAATGGTGGTGGTCGATACAGCAATCACCTTACCAACCTTATTGCCACCTCCTGCCCTAGAAGCTGGCTTAACGCTCTCTGGAACAGCTGTCCCAACTCAAGTACCTCCCATTCCCCGCAATCATAATTTAGTGAATATCATGCTCTTGGGTGGCGATGATGAAGTGACCAGCGGGGATTTTATCCGTACCGATACAATGCTGGTTGTTTCCGTCAATTTGGATACGCAGACCGTCTCGATGCTGAGCTTCCCGCGGGACATCTTCGTATATATCCCGAGTGGAGTCATGCAACGGTTGAATGTGACCTATTCCATTGGGGAGAGTATTGGTTGGCAACCCGGCGGTGGCTTTGGCTTATTAAGGCAGACGATATTCTATAATTTTGGAATCAATGTCCATTATTTCGCTCGCATCAACTTCTCCAGTTTCAAAAACATCATTGATACATTGGGCGGTGTCGATATAGCTGTGGATTGTGCCTATCAAGACTATGCGTTGATTGATACAGAAATTCCCTCTGGGGCATTCCTCGCCAATGAAGAAGAAGGTTTGTGGACACTGCCTGTTGGCTTTTATCAGATGACAGGTGCTGAAGCCCTCTGGTATGTCCGTTCTCGCCGTGTCACGGATGACTTTGATAGAGGTCGCCGTCAACAACAATTGCTACGGGCGATATGGCGCAAAGCACGAGAAAACGGCTTGCTCAACAGCTTCCCAGATTTATGGGGACAAGTAACTGAGATTGTCGATACCGATATTCCATTGGATACCGTCTTGCGTTTGTTACCGATTGCGCTAAGTCTCGATTTAAGTTCAGTCGAGCAATTTACATTGATTCGCACCTATCACACACAACCATGGCAACCCCCGAATGGGAACTTTGTTCAATTGCCAAATTATGAGCCGATTCGCTTCTTGCTCGAAGATTTTTATCAACCACCAACAGCGAGTCAGCTGGCTTTAGCGGGTCCGTCGATTGGTGTCTACAACGTCAGTCAGCAAGCCAATTGGGACATTGTGGCGGCAGACCGTCTGGGTTGGGGAGGTTTTCAGGCATTTGCACTTGGAGAACATCCCGAAGCACCTGCGAACACCACATCGCTGATTGACCTCACGGGCGATGATAAAGGGAGTTTGGTGAATTTGGTCGCTCAAGCGTTGAACATCCCCACCACCAACGTTCAAGTCTCACCAGACCCGAACCGCACTTACGATTATGAAATCATTGTCGCAGATGACTATAATGCCTGTACTCATGCTGTCTTGCCGATTGAAGAATAGACCTTGTTATTCGTCTTCTTGAATGAGCTTGATAAAGCGGGATACAGCTCCATCAGATTTTTCAAGGATGAGTTGGGCTTGGAGTTCATCGATAATCTCTGATGAACGTTCCAAGGATAACCCGAATATGTCTTGCAATGCGCCGACACTTAGCCATCCCAGATAGGCGGCGAGGGCAGTTGCTTGTTCGATAATGGTAAACTCGTGTTCCATATCTCGCATTGGAGCTAGCGGTTGTGTCCGACCTTTATCAACAGATTTCTCTTCAGGTTGTGATGGGGGTTCTGGGCGTGGTTTAATGGCAACTCCCACGGCAGATTGTCGGTTGGTTTGGGTCTCCAATATCTGTGTGGCTTTTGTTAACGTGGCAACACTCGGTTTCTCTGGCTGTGGTGGGGCAGGGCGAAGTGTTTGGGTTGCGGTTCGTGCCAATACTCCCGTAACCCCTGTACGGCTACTTGATTTAGTGAGTTGTGTATCTTGATAACGCTTCTTTGCCATCTCCCGCCAATAATCGGCGACTCGTGCAATTTCGTTGCTGGTTACTGCACACATTTCGATTGGGATTGGCTCATTATCTTGATCGTGAACAAAGCCATCGACAAAACGCAAGAGTGACCCGTGAAAATTGGAGATATGATCCAGAAAATCGCTGTCTCTTGCGACAGACCCCAAAAGGATACGTGATGGAATCGCCTTGCGGTAGCGAGAAGGAAGGTCGAAATAACTTTCGTCTTCGGTGGTCATAATCAAATGAATGCCACAATCACGCCCGTATTCCAGCAGTTGCGTTAAAGATGGTGTCCATGCACCACGAGCTTCATACCAGTTCGAGTCAGAGAGCGAATCGATGAGTAAAACAATGCGCGGCAACTCAACTAAGCCTGACTCAATGCGCAAGGCATTGTATTCATCTATCGTTTCAACTTGATGCTCGGCGAAAGTCTGTTGCCGTCGTTGGATCTCTTTTGCTAATCCTTCAAGTAAGCGTTGTCCTTCTGTGGGAGAGGTGAGTATCCGCCCCAAGGCATGAGGTGTTCTAACGAGTGTCTTATATCCCTCGCTACTGCCACCTGCGAGCGCGATACGGACTTCACCGGGTGTATTGAGCAGGATGAGGGTCAGGATAAGACTGCGGATGAAATGTTGCTTGGCATTGTCACTGCCTAAGATTAAGAGGTGTCCGACTTCACGTAAATCTCGAACAATGAGCTTCTGCTCTAAAGTGATGCCAGCGACAAATGCAAGCGTGGATGGATGTTTACGAAAGGAGCTACGGACTAATAACCGGCGAAGACTGAGGGGTTGATGCTCTTCTGCACGCAGGAGGATGCCAACCGTACCTTCCTCTTGTAATTGCGGGACAAATCCGAGTAACCATTCATCATTGTGTTCTTCTGCAAGTTGGCGAATACTCTGCTTGATTTCACTGGAAGTCACGAGATGCCGTTCCCCCGATTTACCAATAGTTTCGGGTTTGGCGACATACAGAGTGTAAGATGGAGTCGAGCGCATATTAACAATTCGTGCTGGCGTATTGAGTTCACCCAATTCGTGTTGGATCGTTAGCATGCGTTGACGAATGGACCCATCTCCTCCCGGCGTTGAAGAGCCTTGATCGAGAATATCTGCGATTGATGGGGTCAACCAATTCGATTGATCCATGCGACTGAAGAGTTCTGGCATACCAGTTTCCTATCCGAAACGTAACTCAGTTTTTGTTTCTATAACTTATTGTAACGAATTTGTTGCAGAATTGCAGAAAAGGAAATGTTTGAATTTGGTATGTGCAACAAAAAAGCTCCTGATATCCATCAAGAGCCTATTTGTCGGGGTACTCGGATTCGAACCGAGGACCTCTTGCACCCCATGCAAGCACGCTAGCCGGACTGCGCCATACCCCGATAGTTAAAGTATATCATAAATCTGTTTTGGGGGAAGCGTGGTTTTATGGTTTGGAATATTGTGATTTGACCTTGAGAGACTTATACTCTTTGCATCCTATTTAGCGATTGGATTTTGGCATGTCATCGGATTTCCCACGATTGACGACACTAGCCTCCTGTGCTGGTTGAGCATCTAAGCTGGGTCCTAGCGACCTGTCGCACGTGTTGCGACCTTTAAGTGATATATTTTCTACCCAAGAGTATCCTAATCTCTTGGTTGGTTTGGATTCCCCTGATGACTCGGCTGTTTATCAGTTAGATGAAAATCGTGCGATTATTTCAACAACAGATTTCTTCCCACCTGTTGTTGATGATCCCTACCATTTTGGGGCAATTGCGGCGGCAAATGCGTTGAGTGATGTGTATGCGATGGGGGGGCGACCTTTCCTAGCGATTAACTTGGTTGCTTTTCCTGACGGACTTGATTTAGATATTTTGACGGAAATCTTGCGCGGTGGGGCAGAGAAAGTCAAAGAAGCTGGTGCAATCATTGCAGGTGGGCATACAGTCACTGATAAAGAACCGAAATATGGTTTGTCAGTTATTGGTGATGTGCATCCTAATAACGTGATCAAGAAAAGTGGCGCGCGAGTTGGTGATAAGCTCATTCTGACCAAGCCACTTGGTACTGGGGTGATTACAACAGCCCTTAAACGTGGAGATGCAGAAACCGATCATGTGGATAAAGCAGTTGCAACGATGAGTCTCCTCAACAAAACAGCTTCGGAACTTGCTCAAGAATTCCAAGTTCATGCAATGACAGACATTACAGGGTACAGTTTGCTGGGTCATGCTCATGAGATGGCGCATTTGGGACAGGTCCGTTTTGAGATCACGTTTGCTCAGTTGCGGTGGCTTGAAGGTGCAATGGACTATGCCCGAGCGGATATTTTCCCCGGTGGGATGCATCGCAATCGAGATTATTTCTTGAAGTGGGTGACGATTGACCATGCAATTGCTGAGCATCAAGAGTATCTGCTATATGATCCACAAACTTCAGGGGGATTGTTAATGTCTGTTGCTCCTGACCAGTGTGAAGATTTGCTCGAAAAACTGATTGCAAAGGGTGAGCAAGCCAGTGTCATCGGGACTGTTCTTGCTGGTAATGGAGAGATTATTATCACTTCAACGTGAATTGTATCGCATTTCATAATGCTTCATCAAAATTTCATAAGTTGTGATATAATGTGAAAAAATGCACAAAACCTCTTTTTGCCTGTAAGTAACCAAATAATATCTTATACGTATACAACTTAAATCTATTGTAGCCTGTATTCACGTTTGCTTGATAATTGAAAAGAATGGGAAACTATGAAATCGCTGTTCAATTTCATTACAGTTGTATCCTTGCGCTTGCGACTAGTGACCTTAGCTTTGGTCTTGGTTGTGATTGCCTTGGGTGTTGTGTCTGCTTCAGAACTTAAGCAAGAACTCTTGCCTCCTATCGAATTTCCACAGACATTCATCTTCGCGCAAGTATCTGGCATGACAAGCGAAGAAGTCTTGACGGTGATGACAGAGCGTGTTGAGGAGCAGATTAAAGATATACCGGGTGTAGTCAATGTCCAATCAACGACGACAAACGCGATTGGTGCGTTTGTGATTGTTTCTAACGAATTTGGAATCAATCAAGAGCGTTTCTTAGAAGACTTGCAAGTTGCTTTAGACGGAATCTGGCTTCCCCAACGTCGTATTGCGCCTGCTGATGGACAAGATACAGGTACATTTGCTGTTCAATTATTGCAAGACTTATCGAGCCAACAATTGATCTATTGGGCAGAGCAAGATGGTAATTTCCTCTTCCAGCTCTCACCGGAAGTTTGGTCTGCATTATCGGATGATACCTTACAAGCTGTTCTGGCTTATTTGGCGAATCAAGCGCAAAGTGATTCTAGTGAAAAGAGTGCCTTGGAACGATTGGTTGAGCAAGATGTCTTGCCACAATTACGTGGTGTTGAGGCTGTTGCTCGCCTGAGCATCAGTGGTGGACAAGCCTTACCGGGTGAAGAAGCGGCGTTTGAAGCTGTGGAGGTCGAAGAAATTTCGGATGCGGCTCGCAGTCAGTTGCTTCAACTGTCGCGAGATGTGTGGGAAGTGATTGCGTCCCGTCTTGATTTGGGCGAACTGAATGAGTCTGCTGTTATAACTCTTCAAACAATGGAATTTATATTACCCGAAGATGTACCTGCACTTCCAGAATCATGGCAGACAGCGAATTTCAAAGATGTGACGGACATTGAAGAACTTACGAGTTTGCAAGTGTCCTTAGCCGATATTCTAAATGACTTCTACAATGATGGGGTAATTGCAGGTGCTTTAGGACAAACGGATGATTTAACTCCAGACGTAGTAGCGCAATTACTGGAGATTGAACCCTCGCTTGTGAACTATTTTGGGGCAGAGCATTTAGTGGCGATGTCACCGGACGTTTTTGCTGTGTTGCCAGACGAGTTTATTCTTGAGTTGGACGGCTTCACACGTGATGAATTGGCGGCGGCTTCTTTAGCCGTGAGTTTGTCGGGTAAAGAAGCATCTCCAGAGCCTGTTGACTTGCCCTCTGCATGGCAATTGCAAACTCCTCAAATCTTAAGTTTTAGCTTTGCTGATTTGCCGTTAGCGACTTACAGTATTTATAGTGTTGGTGATGGTGTGGTTACCTCTAGTGACTCATCTACTGAAGCGGTAAACGATATGCAAAACGCATTTGATGAGCAGGATGAGGCAGATGAACCTGACTCTGCTGAGATTCCAGAAGGTCCAGCACTTGCACCGATTTGGGGTATTTTAGGAGCGCAATTCGGCGGTGAGTTTAATACTGTCGATGATTTGATCAATATTGAACTCCCTGCCGAAACTGCTGACCAATTTGGGGGCGGAAGTCTCTCAGCGGCAGATTTAATGGGCTTCTTTATCCTCTTGGCTGATCCATCTGCAATACCAGACGGTGTGGAATTACCTCCTGTTTCTATCAACCCTTCATTGATTTTGGGTGGCTTTAGCGCGGAGGATATCTCATTTCTCATCGAATATGACTCGACTTTTTTGCCGAATCTGAATCCTCAAGTCTTTGAGTATTTCGCTGATGAGGTTTTGGCTTTGCCGGAGATTTCACCTCCATTGGGGAATACATGGTCTACATTATCTAATCGTCCACAGTTTGCATCTATGCCATTAGAAACTGCTGATGATTTATTGCAATTGGGTGATGGCTCAGCTTCGGAGATATTGAATCTCATTAATGAAACCGTGCCAGATCAATTTGCGGGCTATGAAGTGAGACTGTTTGATAGCTTGTCAGTTGGGACGGTGCGGTATCTGGCATTGAATGATACGGATTTATATAGCAATTTATCTGGCGATGTTTTGTTGAAGATGTCCCCTGCTGTATTAGCTCAATTGTCAGAAGATGTTCTTGAAGAACTCGATAGCGAAATTGCAGACCCATTGCTGGCTATTGCGAATGGTGAATCTCCATCTGCAATTGAACAATTGGCAGAGTTATATTCCTCTGATGTGACTCCGGCTGACCCAACTGCGCCTGCATTAAACGATGAATGGCAGTTTATTGCTGGCTTCTTGGGTGTGGAATTGAATAATGTCTTCGACTTTTATCGATTCCCTGATGCGTTAGGAACGCCTTCTCAGTTTATCAACGGCTTGTTTGATTCTCCTGCTGGGGCGAATTTTGCACCCGATCTATTAGGTAATTTAAGTTTGGAGGCCTTTCAGTATCTCTCTGATCGTGATACGAGTTTTGTGACTGATTTGCGTCCTGAGGCTGTTTCCTTATTGTCCGAGGAAGTTTTTGGTACATTGCCTTCATCGGTGCAAGATAGTGCAACATCGGGTGAGGTGTTCAAGCCGACTTCTGCTGTCACTCGCAATAACGGCGCACCCAGTCTCTTTGTGACTGTGTTTAAAGACCAAGATGCGAATACCGTAGAAACGTTCTACGATGTCGAAGCTGTCATCGAAGAAATCAGCACTAATAATGATGAGGTAGAGGTTCAAGTTGCTTTTGAACAGGCTAGCTTTATCGAAACCTCGATTGAAGGGGTTGTTCGTGAGGGAACGCTTGGCGCCGTCTTTGCAACGATTATCATTCTTGTCTTTCTCAGTGGGGGAGGTTGGTCAGTTCAAGCACGGCGAATTGTCGGGACTGTGATTACGGTATTGTTTGCTGTGTTGCTTGCTCTATTGATTGCATCTGGATTGGAAGTTTCTGGTGGAGATTGGTCGTTGGCTTTTGCTCAAGCAGATGTGGTTATACGCATACTGTTTATTATGGGAACTGTTTCTGGGTTGGCCATCCTCTTCTTCCCGAGTAATCTTCCCTATCCAGCTTGGCGCAGTACATTGGTTATTGCCGTTAGTATTCCCTTGTCCTTGTTTATGGCACTGGCTGGGATGCACTGGCTATCTCCTGCGATGCACGGGCTGTTGGAACCGGGGGCTGATTCATCTGGTTTGATCGCATTTTTACTCCGCTTATTCCCAGAAAACATCACTCTGAATATCATGACCTTGTCTGGTTTGACGGTGGCAATCGGACGTGTGGTAGATGACTCGATTGTGGTCTTGGAGAATATCTATCGCCAAATGCAAAGTGGCATGGATAAGCGAGAAGCTATTCTATATGGTACTCGTGATGTCTCGGTGGCGATTTTCTCTGCGACAGGTATTGCAGTGATTGTCTTCTTGCCTCTTGGTTTGACAGGTGGGTTAATCAGTGAGTTTTTCCTTCCCTTTGGTCTCGCTGTCACATATGCCTTGCTCGCATCGTTTATCGTGGCGATTAGTGTGGTTCCGGTTTTGGTTTACCTATTTGTAAGTATCGAAGATATACCAGATGAGCATGAAACCATTATGGAACGGATTTATGTTCCGATTCTACGATGGTCATTATCCTCACGAGGTACGCGTTTGTTTGTATTGAGTGTTGCTTTTTTCTCGTTTGTCGCTAGTGGCATCCTGCTTGGGACTCGTCCGGCGGCGTTCCTGCCAGCTTTTGGTGAACCTCAGCTATCTGCAAGCATTAGCTTGCCACCGGGAACAGGGATGTTGGAGACGAATGCGTTGGTTGAGGAATTTGAAGTCGTTGTCGCTAGCTTAGTTGAGGATGGGACAATTCCCGCGGAATCATTGTCCAATGTGCAAGTGGTTATTGGCGGCGGCGGCCCAAATGATTTTGAAGCCTTGTTTGGCGGCGGTGGCATCGTTTCTGAGAATGAGGCCGAAGTGAATGTCCTGATTCAATCTCAAGAAATCTTGGACGCGGTGACTCCTATATTGCGGGAAGAAGCATTCAGCATTTTTGGTGAGGAGTATGTGACTGTTTCGGCGGCAAGTTTGGGCAGTGGGGATTTCAACAGTGTTGAGCTGACTGTATCTGGCGTTGAGCAAGATGTTCTGATTGAGTTTGACTCGCGCATCATTGAAGCGATGAACAATATTGAGGGCATTACGAACGTTACCAGTAATCTGGAGCAGGTTGCGAGTGGTTCCGGTGATTCGGCTACCTACATTCGTATCAATGGTGTAACTGCCGCGACCTATCAGGGGGACTTGGAGACTCAAGACACAATCAATGTAACTACTCAAGCAATCGAGGCTATTAATGGTATACCTGAATTGCCTGAAGGCATCGAAGTAAGCCAAGGCTTCACGAGTGAAATTCAATCTGAAGGCTTCATTGGTATCTTCATTGCGATGGGAATCTCAATTGTGATGATGATTATCATTTTGATTGTGACGTTTAACTCGTTCATTTACTGGATTGCACTCATTCTAAGCATTATGGTGGCTCCAGTTGGGGCGGCGTTGGCTTTGACGCTTACAGATAGGGCTGTAAGTATCTCCGCAACGATTGGTTTGCTGATGCTCTTTGGTTTGGTCGTCACGAATGCGGTGGTTCTACTTGACCGGGTTGGTTCTAATCGTTCAGAACGAGGTATGTCACTCTATGATGCCTTGATTGAAGCGGGTGGTCGTCGTGTACGTCCCATCTTAATGACAGCATTGGCAACGATTATTGCCTTGCTTCCGCTGGCTGTTGGATTGTCTGAAGGTGCAATTATCGCGGCGGAATTGGGTACGGTTGTAATTGGCGGTGTATTTAGTAGCACCTTGCTGACGTTGATAGTGGTACCTGTCGCATATAGCATGCTTACGCCGTTACATGACTTCTTTGCTCGTTTATTTGGGCGTGGTGGTCGTTCTGCTCATACAGGTGAACAAGAGGAAGAAGGCAAAGAAAAGCGGTAGGGTAACTTCTTGTAGTAAAATGTAACGTGTAGTCAAGAGAGAGGTATGAATAGCCTCTCTCTTTATGTTTTAGGCAGGTTGAGGAGTTGGGATGAGGTCGAGATTGACCCCCACTGTTTTGAAGGCTTCTAAGGCGCGGTCAAGGTGCTCAATAGTGTGAGTCGCTGTATAACTGGTGCGTAGGAGGCTCTGGTTTGGCGGGGTCGCAGGGGGAATAACAGGGTTTGTATAGACACCTTCTTCGAGTAGTGCAAGCCAAGTGAGTCCCGTTCGATACTGTTCGCCAATTATCACAGGAATGATAGGAGCTTGGCTATTGCCGATGTTGTAGCCAAGTTCTTTGAGTCCCTTCCGCATATATTCTGCATTTTGCCAGACAGTCTGAACATATTCAGGTTCTGTTTCGATAATATCGAGTGCTGCCATCACGACTGCGGCATTGGGTGCTGGTAGTGCCGCAGAGAACATCAATGAACGAGCATGATGTTGAATATAATGAATTGTTTGTTCGGACCCAGCGATAAATCCACCAATCGAAGCGAAACTTTTGCTGAAAGTCCCCATGATAAGATCGACTTCATCGGTAAGCCCGAAATGAGCTGATGTGCCACGTCCACCACCTGTAACACCAATACCATGTGCATCGTCAACAAGGAGACGCGCGCCATACGTTTTACAAAGCTCAACGATTTCGGGTAGGGGCGCAATATCACCACCCATACTATAAACGCCATCGACAACGACGAGGGTTCCTGCTTCTTCTGGAATTGATTGTAAAACACGCTCTAAATCGACCATATCGTTGTGCTTAAAGCGTTTCATTGACCCGCGCGACATAGCGACTCCATCGACAATACAGGCGTGTGCATCTTTATCGAGAACTGCGATATCTTTTTTGCCGAGTAAAGCGGTGACAACGCCAAGATTGGTTTGATAGCCTGTGGAAAAGACTAGGGCGGCTTCTTTGCCTACAAATTCTGCGAGACGGCGGTCTAATTCTAAGTGTAGACTCAAGGTTCCATTTAGAAAACGCGAACCTGTGACACTCGTTCCGTAACGATCAATTGCTTCTTTCGCGGCTTCTTTTAATTTCGGATGTGTTGTTAAGCCCAAGTAGTTATTTGAGCCAAGCATGACAACATCTTTACCCTCAAATGTGGCTGTCGTTCCTTCTGTATCGCTCAACGGTCTGAAGAAAGGGTATATTCCGATTTCCATCGCTTCTTTGGCGATGGTGTAGTTTTGTGCTTTTTCAAATAAATCAGCCACAATAGTCTCCTGTACGATGTGTTGTGCTATTTGTTGTCGTATCTGTTGATATAAACTGTGAGTGTAGCAGGCGGGGTACATATTAACAATAATTATTTCAATACTTTGTGAAAAAAGTTACTTGCAAGTTTGCTACATTAAAGGGTACAATTATGTCATCTCAAATGGACTTAATGGAGAAATATCTTATGAGTTCGATGACGGTTAAACGGATTGTTGTATGGGTTATTTCGATGGTTGTGGGTTTTGGACTTGCTAATTTGATTATTAGTGTGGGTTTTGATCTTTTACCATTAATTAGTTCTATACAATCGCCACAAGGGGTTAGTATCGAAGAATATGGTATTTTGTATTTCTTATTTACTGCTATTCCACTTGGGTTTGCCGTGTTGATTTGGCTAGATAAGTTCTTTGGGACGGAAATTCTTAAGGACTAACAATTCTACTCATGACTTGCCTAAGCCTGCGATCACGTGGGCTTTTCTGATTCTATGGGGTATTGCCGAGTATATTTGCCAACCCTGCGACGCTCATATTGCCTGAGATACGCAAGCGACTGAGTTCTAAGCGTTCATCTAATGTATGATAAATTCCTCGTTGAGTTGTGACCGCTAATTGTATATCTGTTGATGATAAAACATTGAGAGTGTTGTTGTCATACCTTCCTGCTGGATAAGCAAACATTGCTGGGCGTTGCCCAGTATTTTCTTCGATACTTTCAATGCTACCAAGTATTTGATAAACCAAGAAATTAAGATCGCGCTCGCTTAGGTTTGGATGGGTCTTTGTATGAGCTTCGATAAACATGCCCCCATCTATCATTTCTTGGGCTTGTTCCCATGTTAGGTGATTGGGATTGCGCTGGTCGATGAAATCGGTAATGACAAAGAATGTGCCTGATACATTGAATTCTTGAAGGACTGGAAATACATACTCAAAATGATCTGCATAGCCATCATCAAATGTTAAAACAATTGGATGTTGGGGTAGGTTGGCTCCCACCGATAGTGCGTTGTAGATTTCGTATAGTGATATAATTGAATAACCTTCTTGAATTAAAAATCGGACATGTTCTCGAAAGAGTTGTGGATGGATGGTTAGTTCCGTTCTAATCGCATCGGCATCCTCTGGTAGAGGACTGACATAGTGGTACATCAATATAGGGACTGGAATACGTCGTAGTGTTCTATCTGAAATTATGTCTTGAGATATAATTGTTTGATTTGAACTAAAAGCAAATGAGAAAAGGATTATCAGAAAAAAAATATTTCGCATAGTCACTAGACCGACAACAAGATAGATAATGACAGATATACAAAACTATTCTAGCAACATGAATAGACAAAAGACATCACGAATCCCACAATTCTATAAAAAGAGCCTCCCTGACAGAACAAAAATAATTCAAGAATGGTCTAACACCACAGACAACGAAATAAGAGCAATAACTGGTGATAAGCGACTATCAGCAAAAGAGGCAAGCCAGATGATTGAAAATGCCCTAGGCACTTTCAATCTACCTCTAGGTATTGCAACAAACTTCCTCATCAACTCAAAAGATTACCTTGTCCCAATGGCTATCGAAGAACCCTCTGTAGTCGCCGCAGTTAGCAATTCAGCAAAACTATTCAGACACGGAGGCGGATTCAACACAAAAAGCGACGATCCTATCATGATAGGTCAGATACAAATCCTAGACATACCAGATATAAACGAAGCACACAAAAACATCCAAGAAACAAAAGACAAGCTCTTAGATAAAATAAATTCTATTGGAGGCAGTATTGTCGAAAGAGGGGGAGGTGCAAGAGACATACAGATAAGACAACTTAAAGATGAACGCATCGGGGATATGTTAATCGTACACCTCCTATACGACTGTCGCGATGCAATGGGCGCAAACATTATCAATACTTCCGTAGAATACATTGCTCCTGATATTGAAGTTCTAACAGAGGGGCGGGTGAATCTACGAATACTTAGTAATTTAACTGACACGCGGAAAGCCTACGCAAAAGGCATGATACCCGCAGAATATCTTTCAAGAAAAGATTCAGAAGGAAAAGATGTTGCAAAATCTATCGTCGAAGCAGGCATATTTGCAGAAATCGATCCTTATCGTGCCACTACGCACAACAAAGGAATCATGAATGGTATTGATGCTGTCGTAGTCGCCACAGGGAATGACTGGAGAGCAATTGAAGCTGGCGCACATGCCTATGCCGCGCGTAGTGGCACGTACTCCAGTCTGACTCGATGGTGGCAGGATGAAGAAGGCAACCTACATGGCTCAATTGAATTGCCCCTTGCAGTAGGTATCATTGGTGGCGCAACACTTGTACATCCTACTGCTCAAGCTGTCTTAAAAATCCTAGACGTACAATCAGCTCAAGAGTTAGCTGAAGTCATCGCTTGTGTAGGACTTGCACAGAATTTTGGTGCCATTCGAGCGTTAGCCACAGAGGGGATTCAAAAAGGACATATGCGGATGCACGCACGACAGATTGCTATAGCGGCAGGCGCAGATGATGCACAAGTCTTGTCGATTGTTAAGAGGATGATTTCTGAAGGAAATATCCGGTTAGGACGTGCAAAAGAGCTTCTCGAACAGATTAATCACCAATCTGATAGCCTTTGATAGCTCTAAATAACTCTCATGAGAGCAAATGGTAGCCTTATTTCGATATATTTAAGCTACATTGATTAACTGAGGCTATTGAAGTCATGAATGTTGCATCTCTAACGATCAAAGTAGATAATTATCAAGACATCAAACAAACTGGTATCATTTACAGCTTTGTCCCAAGTGGAGATATAAATGCCAGTAATACCACTGCTTTAATTCGTTTGGAAGATGGCAGAACAATAACCGGGCAAGTCATTGACTCAAGAGGTTGTTATATTGGTGACCGCGTAGAGATGGTCAGCCGAAATTCTCTTTACGATTCTTTGCGGAAACCTGAAAAGTATGTGTTTCGTAAAGTCTAGTAGATTAGTCTGTTAAGCTAATTATAAAAGGTCGCTCAGCTGAGCGACCTTTTATAATCTCTTCTGTTCAGTTAGTTAACCTACATATTTTACTTCCATCGCTTGTTGTTTATGTTCATATGCTAGCGATTCTTCAGTATTCTTATCAAAAATGTGCATGTTGTCGATATCCATTGCCATTCCCATACGCCCACCAACGACTGCACTTGTACGTGGGTCTGTTCGAGCAATGAAGCTCTTATTCCCTTCCGTCAAATAGACGATCATTTCGTTACCCATTTGTTCAATCACTTCAACCGTCGCTTCCAATGTAGAAGGGGTTATACCGGGTGGAATGTAATTTGCATCATGAATATCTTCCGGGCGAATTCCGAGTATCACTTCTTGACCAACATGACTCTTATACGGTGTTGCTTTGCTCGCCGGAACGTTGATCTGGAAGACTCCTGTATCTACTACAAGATTATCGCCTTCACCTTTGAGAGATGCATCGAAGAAATTCATTGAAGGACTACCAATAAAGCCAGCAACAAAGACGTTGGCGGGATTATGATAGAGGTTATATGGTGAATCAATTTGCTGTAAAAGACCGCCGTTCAATACACAAATCCGTGTACCCATTGTCATCGCTTCCACCTGATCATGGGTCACGTAGATAAATGTAGTTTCAAGGCGTTGGTGGAGTTTACTAATGAAGGAACGCGCTTCAACACGGAGTTTAGCATCTAGATTGGAAAGCGGTTCGTCCATAAGGAAGACAGACGGTTCACGAACAATTGCTCTTCCTACTGCCACACGCTGACGCTGTCCACCAGAAAGCTGACGGGGACGACGATCTAAGAGGTGATCGATTCCAAGGCTTCTTGCTGCCTCTTGTACCCGTTCATCAATGATTTTCTTGGGTGTTTTACGCAACTTAAGACCAAACGCCATGTTATCATAGACAGTCATATGGGGATAAAGCGCGTAGCTCTGAAATACCATTGCTACATCCCGGTCTTTAGGAGCAACATTGTTAACAACGCGATCTCCAATTAGAATTTCTCCATCGGAAATCTCTTCAAGACCTGCTAACATGCGAAGACTCGTTGATTTACCGCAACCCGATGGACCGACAAAAACAAGGAATTCTTTGTCCGCAACCTGAATACTCAAATCTTGGACTGCTGTTGTATCACCGTACCGCTTATAAACATGATTAAACGTAACACTAGCCACAGAAAACCTCCATGAAGGAAATAATAGACCTAATTTGCCGAAATATTTGGTTGGTTTGCACAAATATAGTGCTTGACAACCAAACAAAAATAACTCTAGGAGATTATAATACTTAATTCGCGATTTGCCAAAGGGTTTTACTAAAATTACGGAACATTCTACTCGAGAGATCTATGACTGATAATATCAATGCAGAAATCATTGCGATTGGTACTGAAATTTTGCTAGGTGAAATTACTGATACCAATTCTGTTTTTCTTGCTCGAAAGCTTCGAGATTTGGGTATCAATCTCTATTTCATGACAACGGTTGGCGATAATGAAGAGCGGATATCATCGGCAATTCATAGTGCGTTGGAACGCGCGCAACTTGTTATCACTTGCGGCGGTTTGGGTCCAACTCTGGATGATATGACCCGCCAATCGATTGCAAATGCTACTGATCGTGGTTTGACATTTCATCAGTATTTATATGATCAAATTGCAGAACGCTTTTCTACCTTTCGCTCTGAGATGACGGAGAATAACCGACAACAAGCCTTCTTACCCGATGATGCGATTATCGTTGAAAATCCGGTTGGAACTGCTCCAAGTTTCATGGTGGAACATGGAGACGGGGTTGTCATAAGTTTGCCGGGTGTTCCTCGTGAAATGAAATTTCTATTTACAAAAGAGGTGGTTCCTTACTTAAAGAAACGTTTCAATCTTGGAGTGATTAAATCTCGAATATTGAAAACAGCAGGTATTGGGGAAAGTTCGCTTGACGATTTGATTGGAAGAAAGTTACTCAATAATGCTAATCCATCGATTGGTCTATCAGCTCACCAAGGTGTGATTGATGTCCGAATTACTGCAAAAGCGGAGAATAGTAAGGAAGCCGAACAAGCCCTAGATGGAATAGAATACACATTAAGGCGCAAAATAGGGCAATATGTATTTGGTATCGATGATGCAATTTTGGAAGTTACACTAATTGAGGAATTGGTAAGTACTGGACAAACTATTGCTGTTTTGGAAGCTGGTTTAGAAGATGCCATCGTTTCCAAGTTGCTTCCATTCAATAATGGTGCAACTATTCTGGCAGATGTCCAACAGGTCAATCATCCTGATGATCTCAATTTGGGCGTTACTGAGCTTAAAGATAAAGCCGAACAAATTGCTAAGAAAATCTATCATCAGCATGATGTTGTTGCGAGTATCGCCATCTTGAGTTATCCCGATGTTGATGAAAATCCAGATAAGGAGGCTAGTACAGCGGTCTGTGTGTATACTTCTGAGCATCAACGGGTACGTATCTATGGCTTTGGGGGGAAATCGAATTTAGCAAGAGATTGGGTGAGCCGTTGGGCAATGTCGGTTTTATGGCAGATGTTAAGAGAGCAGAACAACTATGTGGACTAATTTTGTCGATAAGATTGAGGAGACACAACAGAAGAATCGTTCGCAACTCGCATTATTGATTTCACCCAAACTGCATCAGATGCCTCTACCTATTCAACGCTATGATGATCCATTCTTACCTTTTAGTAAGTCTGTGATCAATGCCTCACAAGATTTGGTCTGCACTTATCTATTCGATTTTCCAGCATACTTGACACTGGGTGCGGCAGGCGCAGTGGCTTTAGAACGCTCTATCGCGTATGTACGGCATCGTGTACCGACAATTTTGCATGGAAACTTCGCAAGTACCTCATATAGCGACATTGTTGGTGAAACGGGTTTTCATGTGGATGGTGTGACCGTCGCGTTTGACCATCTACTGTCACATTACCTAAATAATCCACCTTTTGCAGGATTTATTGTTAAAGAGGGCAAAGTCAAGACAGGTGCATTATTGGCACAAGGAGGTCATTTGTGGACAGAGCGAGAAACCTTATCTTATCATAGTGGCGGGGTGATGACGTACATTCGGGTGCTGGGCGATTCCGTGATATACGGCGACTCTGGGAACAATTTCGCCGATGATATTCATCAACAACTTGAAAAATTGCGTACATGATCCTCGAACTGCTGATAAATGCAGGAATCCTCCAATTTGGGAACTTTTATACCCGCAAGCAGTGGCAACCTTACATTTTTTACTTTGAATTGTTGCCTTCATACCCAAATATATTAAACGAGATTGCCAGCTTAATTTCCCAAGAGCTGAAACCTAATAGGTTCGATTTTCTTGCTTGCCCAGAAGAGAGTCTACCTCTTGGTATTTTGGTCAGCCAAGAGATTGACAAACCTCTCGTCTACTTTAAAGTTAATTCGCCCAGCATGGGATTCATCGGTGCATTTGATGTTGGACATCCTGCCATGTTGTTGAGTTACACAGAGTTTTCTAGCTCCATTCTGGATTCGATTACGCAGAGTGGGAGCAAAGTCGGGTTAGATTTCCAGTCTGCCTATGCCGTTGTACAATCCATTAACTCCAATAGGAACAAAATATTTCAACAATGCCTGCTTAACTTTGGAGAAGCCATCGGTAAACTTTATAAAGATGATGTAATTCCTCAAGCATTGTTCAAGACACTTCAGCAGATTAATCATCATCCAAACTCAAAAGAGCCATAAATGCTTCTTGCGGGACTTCGACGGAGCCGATCATTTTCATCCGTTTTTTCCCTTTTTTCTGCTTTTCTAACAATTTCTTTTTACGAGTGATATCGCCACCGTAGCACTTCGCCAGTACATCTTTGCGCAGAGCTTTTACATTGGCGCGAGAAATCACGCGCTTACCAACTGCCGCCTGTACAGGTACAACAAACATTTGGCGTGGTATGAGGTTTTTTAGTTTCGTGACAAGTTTCTGTCCTTTGTTATACGCATGGTCACGGTGACAAATCATGGCAAGGGCATCTACAGGGTCATTGTTGACAAGCACATCAACTTTTACCAATTCTTCTGCACGATATGAATCGAATTGATAATCCAAGCTGGCATAGCCTTGTGTCACACTTTTGAGTTTGTCATAAAAATCAATGATGATTTCTGATAAGGGGATTTCATAATGCAAAATCACACGATTTGCATCAAGGTATTCTGTAGTGTGGTAAATACCGCGCTTTTTAATCACTAAATCCATTATGCCCCCGATGTATTTTTGTGGGACATAAATCTGAATTTTCATCCATGGTTCACGAATCTCTTCAATTGTGCTTTCATCCGGTAGTTCTGATGGACTGTCAATACGGACAATATTCGCATCACGCAGAAGTACTTGATATTCAACGCTAGGAGCCGTAGCTAGAATATCAAGGTCATACTCCCGTTCCAATCGTTCCTGAACAATTTCCATATGGAACAACCCCAAAAAACCAACTCGAAAACCAAAGTTGAGTGCTTGGGATGTTTCCGGTTCATAAACCAATGAGGCATCGTTGAGTTGCAACTTCTCTAATGCGTCGCGCAAGTCTGAATAATCTTCATTATTGGTGGGATAAATACCTGCAAAGACCATTGGTTTGACTCGCTTGTAACCTGGAAGCGGCGCACTGGTGCCATTTTTAACAAAGGTGATCGTATCACCGACGCGACATTCTTGGACAGTTTTTAATCCAGTTGCGATGTATCCGACTTCACCCGTTCCTAGACTCTCCATTGGGCGCATCTCTGGATCAAAGATACCGATTTCAATGGGTTCAAATTTTGAGTCAGTGGCGATGAGCTTTAGTTGGTCACGCTTATTAACTATACCATCAACAATTCGTACATACGCCACGACACCTTTGTAAGAATCATAATGTGAGTCAAAAACCAGAGCGCGGAGAGGCGCGTCAATATCTCCAGCAGGGGGTGGGATAGTCTTGACAACCAATTCCATGACATCTTTTATACCAATACCATTTTTGGCTGAGATACGTAGCATATCCACAGCCGGTGTTCCTAGCAGGTCTTCGATTTCCTGAGCAATATCATCAGGTCGGGCAGCAGGGAGGTCAATCTTGTTAATAATCGGTTGTATCTCAAGGTCTTGTTCTAAGGCGAGATAAACATTGGAGAGCGTTTGCGCTTCAATACCTTGGCTTCCATCGACAACGAGCAAGGCACCTTCACAGGCTTGTAATGCACGGCTGACTTCATAGGTAAAATCGACATGCCCCGGTGTATCAATTAAGTTGATTATGTACTTTTTTTCATCGTTTGCTGTATAAGCCATACGGACAGCAGAGGCTTTAATGGTTACGCCTCGTTCACGTTCCAAATCCATACTATCAAGCAACTGTGCTTGCATATCACGTTGTTGAACCGTCTGCGTTAGCTCTAATAAACGATCAGCCAATGTACTCTTTCCATGATCCACATGGGCGATAATGGAAAAGTTTCGGATATTTTCTGTACTCATAGATGTTTTCTTTATTGATTTGCTGTCTATCTATTATCGTTGAATGTAAGAGGAAAGTACATTGAAGGTTATAGAAAATGAGATTAGTCGATTTGCCAGCCTAACCACATCAAGAATTCTTTATTGCCTTTTGCTCCATAAATAGGGGAGGTCGTGAGATTATGTATCATAAAACCTGCTTTGGTTGCAAACTTCTCTATCACCTCCAAAACCTCTTGATGAACTGTTTCGTCACGTATGATGCCACCTTTGCCGACCTTATCACGACCAGCTTCAAACTGTGGTTTTATTAAGGCAATCACGTCAGCCTGCGGTTTTAGCCAGTTCTTAATCGCTGGAAGTAGTAGACGTAGCGAAATAAATGATGCATCAATTACTACCAAGTCAATGGGTTCAGCTAAAGATTCTAAATAACGCGCATTAGTACGCTCGATAACAATGACTCGCTCATCTTGGCGAATCCGATGGGCGAGTTGTCCATAGCCGACATCAATTGCATAGACCCGCTTTGCATTATGTTGCAGAAGACAGTCAGTAAATCCACCCGTACTTGCTCCGACATCTGCACAGATTTTTCCAGCAGGATTATAGTTAAAGTCAGTCAATGCGCCCGCTAGTTTCTCTCCACCTCGACTGACATAAGGTACTTTGTCTTTCACCTTAATCTTTGCGTTATTAGCAACTTTCATGCCTGGCTTATCAATAAGTTGCCCATCTACATGAATCTCAGCCGCCATAATCATTGCTTGGGCTTTCGTCCGACTTGGTGCAAGGTTGCGCTCAACGAGCAGGATATCCAGACGTTGTTTTTTTGCCATGCTTAATCACGAACCATTTCGAGGTAAATATCCACAGAATTGCCATCTTCTTGTGTGACTTCAAAGCCATCTACAGAAAGGGGTAAGTAGCCATCTGCCGCGATTAAGACGCTATAGGGAGCTTCTAGGGCAAGTGGGCGGTCTACACGAAAGTTACCGTTACGATCTGTTGTGGCCAGTGCGTAGACCTGTTCCTGCTCCCAAATAAAGTCCTCAATTGAGAAGTCTTCACTAATGAGAATAAAGGTAACATTGGGAATTCCTGTCCCGGTCTCAGCATCAACGATTGTACCTGTGAGTTGTGTGCCTTGTGCCTGAGCAAAGCGGTCAATTGGGAGTTGTCCAATACCGACCGTTGCGGTAGCTGAATCAATCAATAAATTGTTGATGAGTATCTCGACGGTGTATGTCCCATCCGGAATGAAGTTGGGTGCAGAAAGCCGGATGAGGAAGTTTTCTCCATTTTCACGAGCAACCCAAGGCTGAACTTGCTCAGAAAAAACAATACCATCCACCAGCCAGCGGACAGTCCATGTTACACCTGCCGTCATCTGTTGCCAATCAAAGAGGACATATAGGGCATTCACCGATTCGGAAAAGGTTTGAATAATCGGAGCCTCAAAGGCTTCTTGTGGAGATGACGCAGTTGTGAAATGCAAATCGGTAATCACAGCTGGTAACGGTCCATCTTGCGCCCCAACAACGACAAAATCTGATGTAGCTGATAGTCCATCTTCAATGTAGATTTCGACACGGTAATTGCCGGGAAACAACCCACTCTCTGGGCGAAGTTGTATTGTGTTGGAGCCATTTTGCCCATAAACCCAAGTATCATCAGAACTCGCAATTCCTGCACCGTTATAATACCATCGTACTGACCAAGTGAGACCGTCCTCCATATTGCGGAAAATAAACCGTGCGCTCACAATACTTCCTGTCGGCAATACATAGCCTGTTCCCCACAGATTGCCATCAAAATCCTGTAAGCCGAAGACGATATTGGTAATCTGAGATGCTTCATCTGGAGGTCCACCAATGACAATACGTTGTTCTCTTGCGAGAAATCCATTGATCAATAAGCGAAATTCATAGGTTCCATTCGCCCAAGATTGACCCTCACTCCCGATATACCACATTCCACTTGAGCCACCACTCCAGCGCACTGGAGGTAAACTATAGGTTTGATCGGGCAAGCCATCACGAGTGACACGCAACTCATAAACGGTTTCTGAGGTCATATTGGCGTAATCGAAGAGTAGATACAGACTATTGGTATTGGCCGGTAAACTCCCGACAACTGTAGTAGGCAAACCATCAACAATAGCCGGAGAGAAGAATAGTCGAGAGGCTGTAGGGGCATCAATTGGACTAAGTGGGATTTGTGGTACGGTTAACATCTCTGCTTTTAAGTCAAGAGATGCGCCTTGAATCAAAGGACGAGCAAAATTTGCTGGACGTAGAGTGCTGATAAAGTCACCTACAGGCACACAAATATCATTGTTATTGATAAAGCCGTCTTGATTTGTGTCTTCAAGGATTTGACAGCGAGAATCTCCTCCTGCACTTACAAAAGAAACTGTGGTCGGAACGCCGATTAATCGTCCTTGTGAATCATATGCTCCGCCACCAGACATCCCACCGGGAACGACAGCGCGGGTCTTAATCCACCCACCTCGCGGTTCATCAATGAATGCTGTGATCGTACCCCGCACAACGCCAATAGCTTCGTTAGCAAAGTTGGGAAAGCCTACGATCGTGATATTTTGATCGAGAGAGAGTTGTGATGAATCGCTGAGTTCTACAAAGGGAAGGGGAGGTAGGTTATCGAGATCGATCAAGCGTCCATCGACCTCTCGATTAATTTGTAATAAGGCAAGGTCTAGCCCGTCGTCGACTTGGGTGATTTCTGCACGATATTTGATAATGGGTGGTTCATCAACCTGTACATTCATCGCAATGATAAGAATGTCACCCGGACAATTTGCGCTTTGCACTGTGTTGTGAGCATTGGTCAAGATTAGACCATCGTAGCGAACAATCGTTCCGGACCCCATACAAGTTATGACCTGCGTATCCCCAACTTGTTGAGTTTGTATGACTAAAACTGTGGCACGTTGAATCCGATCTAAGTCGAGTTGCCCATTATCTTGTGCCCGAACAAGTAGCGACATACATATAAGTGTGGTTATGATAAAAGCGCGCCGAATCATAATTTGAAATCCAAGGTCTGAATGAAATTTTCAAAAATAGGGAGTTCTTGCTCGAAATAGTTAGCATTGACTTGAAAGGTGATAATAATAGCTTGTCCACGGTTGATGACTAGAATATCTTGTCCGAATACCACTTGAGGGATACTTTCTAGGAAAGGGTTTAGCTCTGTGCTGACAAAGGTGTAGAGCAGAGATTCCGCTTCGACTTCGTTAGGCAAGGTATAAGGCGCATAATCTAATATCGAGTAACCTGTGAGTGTCTGAGCGCGATTCAACGATAAACTGTTGAATACGGATTGGGCATTGATGTTGTCTGCTACAGGGCGAGTGCTGAATTGAATCGTTGTCTTAAAGCCTGATGCAGATAAATCTCTCACTCGGAAAACATAATTGCCATCGGTATCCAGTAACCAGTCTTTGGGATAAAATGCCTGCAAGCCCGCTTGAGTATCTGAATAAAGTATGGTTTGATTTAACGTGTCATTCCGTAGATTGAGTCCAAAAAGTATAAGCCCCCCTGCAATGAGTAAGGTCAAATAATGCGCCCATCGCTGACGCTGATTCCAGATGGATTTCCCGCCTGAGCCGATTTCGATAAATTCCATCAGCTTTGGCTCTCTTCTTCATAGCGACGGATAGCCACGTTAAACAAGAAGGAAATTACAAGTAAGGGTGCGACAAAAAAGGCAATTGAGAAGCCAAGCCCAAAGAAGCCGCGAGTAACCGATATTGGAATACTGATCGTTGGGGCAACCAACCCAGACTGGAGTGGAATTGCAATACCAACTAATATCGCACCAATAAGCAGAGTAGCAGGAAGCAGAAAAGGTAAGGCCCGGCTGAACGTTGTTTCAGCTAGCCCGTAGGCAACGACTGCACTTGCCACAATATGCACAACAAAGAGTGCAAAGATGCGTGTTGCGGTGAAATCTAAAGTAGTAGATGGTGTGTTGACAACATAATGCAAGCCTGCCACTGTCATATAGCCAACGGATGCAGTCAAAAAATAAGCAAGTGTGTCAATTCGTACCCGTAAATCAGCGGGCGAGAGGGAATAATGGACGACGATATATTTTAAGGCTTCCTGGACGATACCCACCGTAACTGCATAACCTAAAATACGGGTGACGGCTGATTCGAGGGATAGCCATCTACTTGGCTGGATGACATGCTCTATAAAGGGCAATCCGATTGCTCCAGCAATTAATCCACTAATTATGAGAACTTGTAGTAGTTTGTCTCGAGGAGCGACGGCATTGCGATCATTTAACCAGAAAAAAACAAACCACAATATTGCTGGAAGAAGTCCAATTCCAACTCTGACAATTGGAATGAGTATGGATGGAATGAAACCTTCTAGCGTATTTCCTAGCAAAAACAAGCCAACCGTGACTGATACGAGAATGCCAAACTGAACAACGAGCGCGTTCCAAGGCACAAAATAGGGGTAAATTTCGTCATCGTCGCCTGGGGGTTCAACTAGTTTGAAATTATCTGTCATCTAACCGCTTCTATACATTTTCACGTCTCTCATTATAATATCACGCATGTTTTCGCAGAAAAGGTCATTTTGTGACACAACGATATTGGGCAATCGCGCTCACACTCATCTTTATCCTAGCAAACTGTGCTAACTCAGTAGAAACTAATTCCGATAATCAAACGAAAATCGTCTATGGGTTAACTCTTGAAGTCAGTGGATTTGACCCGCATGTCAATCGATCGTCAGAGTTAGGCATTGTGTTACGTCAAGTTTATGACACATTGGTGTATCGTCACCCTGAGACAGGTGATTTTGTGCCGGGTCTGGCAACATCATGGGAAATTTCTGACGACCAATTGGTTTATACATTCAATTTAAGGGAAGACGTAACATTCCATGATGGAACTTCGTTCAATGCCCAAGCAGTAGGGGATAATATTGATCGGATATTTGCTCCTGAGACGAATTCTCAAAAGTCCCTCGTACTTCTTGGTCCATTAAGTCGATATGAGAAGGTGGATGATTTCACCATTCGCTTTTATCTGACGGAACCCTATGCTCCATTTTTGGATGCTTTTAGTCAAGTTTATTTGGGGATTGCTAGTCCGAAAGCCCTCGAAGAATACACTACATTGACCTATCAATTCCATCAGGTTGGGACAGGTCCCTTTATATTTGAAGAGTTTCTGCCGGGTGAACGAATCTTGTTACACCGAAATCCTAACTATACATGGGGACCTGAGTTTTATCAGCCGTTAGAAGATAATGTTGTCGATGTGATCGAGTATCGCTTTTTTACGGATGCGCCAACTCGTGGGGCTATCTTGGAAGCCAACGAGGCACAAATTATGGGTGAACTATTACCGATTGATGCCCGTACTTTTGCGAGTAGTAGCGCGATTCAATTGATTCCAGTTGGAATTGCTGGGCAACCACTTCAGTATTACTTCAATACGCAAAATCAACCCACAGAAGAACTCGCAGTCCGTCAAGCCTTGATGTATGCCACCAATCGCACAGCTATAGTTGACTCAGTCTTTCAAGGCTTCTCGCCAATTGCTTGGGGACCCTTATCCTCATCACATCCAAATTACCATCGAGGATTGATCAACTTATATGCAAATGACTTAACTCTCGCGCAGGAATTGCTAACTTCTGCTGGTTATGAAGATTCTGATGAAGATGGTATTCTTGATCGTAATGGCGAACCGCTTGAAATTATTGTGCTTACACCACCTTGGGGATTATTACCTCAAGTCTCTCAACTTCTCCAAGATCAATGGCGGGCGATTGGGGTGCGTACCATCATAGAACCTGCACCGGGATTTGTCTCTTTACTCGAAAAGGTGCAATCAGGGAATTACCATCTGGTCGCATTTAACAATTTTGGCTTAGATGCGAGTATTCTGAATCCTTCTTTCCTCAGTGATGGCTTCGATAATTGGACAGGTTACAGTAGCGAGGAGCTGGATACCATACTGCTGACTGCATTACAGGAACCCGATCCCTCGACTCGTCGCCAACAATATCGTCGCGCTCAAGAGATTATTATGGAGCAAGCTCTGATTTTGCCGATACGAGACACTGTCAATATTAATGCTACGTATGCGAATATCGATGGATTGACATTTGATCCCTATGGCTGGTTTCCATTGATGTACAATGTCACTGTTGATGAGGATTAATCTCTGGAAAACACTGTTTGAGCAATGTCTGCTTTTTCTAGCGACACTGTGGTTGGCGATAACTATCGTATTTATCGGATTGCGTCTGTTACCCGGCGACCCAATTGAAGCCCAATTTGCTCAGTCTGGAGCATTACCAGAAATTATCGATGGCCGTCGCGCTCAACTGGGCTATGATCAACCTATTTTTATTCAATACACTCATTATCTATCTAATCTGTTGAGAGGGGACTTTGGTGTTTCGCTTATTAGTAATCAGCCTATTCAGGACATTTTAGTACAACGTCTCCCTTCAACGGTTGAACTAGGAATATCGGCATTATTGATAGCGACAGTTGCTGGACTTTCTCTAGGTATTCTGAGTACAATTGAAACACGCTTTTATCTCTCACAAATTTCACAGTTCTTGATTCAACTCGCCTTGAGTGTGCCGATTTACTGGACTGCCACTCTGGTAATTTTTATGATTGCAACACGCTTTGGCACTTCTCGTCTCCTTGTTCCTGCAATTCTGTTGGGGTTTCATAGTGCAGGAGGGGTTGCCCGACTGGTTCAAAATAACCTGCAAGAAATCCAACAAGCTCCGCATGTCATGACTGCTTATAGTAAAGGATTACCGTATCGTTATATTTTAAGAGACCACATCCTGAGGGTTGGATTGCTTCCCATTGTAACGGTTATTGCACTTGAAGCTGGGTTCTTGTTAAGCGGGACAGTCATTACAGAGCAAGTGTTTAATCGAAACGGAATTGGTAAGTTGTTACTCGAAGCCACGCTAGCACAAGATTATCCGGTGGTACAAGCGTTGGTTATTGTGATTGCCTTTATCTATACGGCTTTCAATCAACTTGCAAACCTCTTGCATCGTCGCATCGACCCTCGAATTGCGGTTGTAAGCTAATGTTCCTAAAAGGGCGATTTAGCGTTTTGTTGATTTTCCTGCTTATAGCCTTGTTTTTAGCAATGCGCCATGATCCATTGACAACTCGATCTGATCGGATTCTCCTTGCGCCCAATAGTGATCATCTACTAGGGACAGATCATTTAGGACGCGATGTGTTGAGTCGCTTGGTATATGGTGGTGTCCGCACCATTGGGATGGCAACCGGTGCTGTACTGATCGCAACGGTGATTGGAATGTTTCTGGGTGTCGTGATGATCTTGAACCAGCATCTTGATCGAATTCTACGCATTTTATTGAATAGCCTACTCGCATTCCCCAGTCTCATTACTGCTTTTATTGTATTAACAATTATAGGACGAGGGATAGCAAGCGTTGCAGTGGGTGTGGGTATTGCACTTATTCCACTCTACGCTTTTGTTGTGCGGAGTCGTCTTATTGGCGTGATGTCACAACACTTTGTAGAAGTAGCTAATGGTTTAGGTGCATCAAGATGGCATGTGTATCGGTTTCATCTATTACCAAATAGCCGCCAAACGCTATTAAGTTACGCGAGCGTTTTGTTTGCTTATAGCCTATTGAATGGGGCAGGGCTGAGTTTCTTGGGTTTAGGGGATGATCCGAGTTTGCCAGAATGGGGGGTGATGCTGGCAGAAGGGCGGTTTGCCTTCCGACAAGCTCCGTGGGTGGCTCTCGCACCGGGTATTTGCTTATCAGGATTGGTTTTAGTCGTGAATCGACTCGTGGATAGAATTAATCGTTTTGAATAATTGTACCTGCTGGATGATTATCTAACATCACCTTTTGCAGAAGATTCGGTATAGTCCCGTTTATTATTTGGATTTGCAAGTTTGGGTGTTGTTGAACGAGTTCCAGTATTCCCGCAACTTTGGCATACATCCCACCTGTAACGTCCACTCCTGACGCACCGTCGAAGGCATCTTGTAGCTCAGCAAAATCATTTGGTGTAATTTTTGAGATAAGTTGCTTGTTTGAATCCCATACCCCATCGACCTCTCCCAACAACAGAATGCGATTGACAGGAAGATGAGGTACCAAATAGTCGAAAATAGTTTCGGTTGAGAGAATTGTTCCACCACGTATCCTATCGAAACCCACGTCCCCATAAACAACTGGTAGTAAATGATGGACCAACGCAATTTGTAGTGTATGTAAAGACATCTCGACAACTTTGCTATCACTTGCGCTTGAGATAGAGAATGGTTGAATACTAATTGCAGGGATATTCTGTTGGAGTAAGGCCTCCAGAACTAGAAAATTGAGTTCTCTGGCAACGTGTGCGACTTGTGTAAAGCCTTGCCATTGGTCAGTTGAATGAACCCCGTGTATTGTATTATGTCGTTTCGCTTCAAAATGCCCGAATGAGCCACTACCATGTCCCAGAATGATAGGGAAATCGGTTTTATCTAAGATTATCTTCAGTTCCTGTGCTAGTCGATTCATCTCATCTTTGCGGAAAGTACGTTCTTTTGTCTTATCTGTGATAAGCGACCCACCGAGCTTAATCAAGGTAATCATTTATTGTCTTTCTCCCGCTTGAACAACCGAACTGAACACTCTGACTGCTCCTGCATGTTTCAACGACTGTTGAACGGTGCCTTGCATTTCCTTATCAACTAACGCAATCATGTTGCCACCTCGTCCACCACCAGATAATTTCGCACCATAAGCACCAGCTTGTATAGCGATATCGACCAACTTGTCTAGTTCAGGTGAGGAGACAGTGAGTTCTTGAAGATGTTGGTGATTTTGTGTCATTAATTGTCCTAGTTCGTTGATGTCTCCCAACTCAATTGCTTGACGAGATTCTTCAACTAATCTTCCTATTTTCTCTAAAATCAGCGCTGTTGCTTCAGGGTTGGCTTCGTACATCTTCCTCACATCGCCGACTGATTCATGAGTTAAGGCGACTTTGCCTGTATCAGCGATGATAATGTGGAGTGGTTTCTCTATTCTGAATGTTTCTATGGGATATTCACGCCTGAAGAAAATCGGCTGTTCATAGACAATGACGGTGTTATCTATCCCGCTTGGGGTCCCATGATGAATTTTTTCGACTTCATAGACCAATTTGTTTAGCTTGTTTCTAGGAATGTTTTGTTTAGTTGCATATGCTAAGGCACGACCCAAAGCTGTTGATATTGCCGCGCCACTCCCTAAGCCACTTGCAATAGGGATATCCGATTGGACCGTAATCGTGACATCTGGAGGGGGAGTCTGAAGAAAGTCCAAGACCAAATTGGTCAACCTTTGAACAGCACTATCGGCTTGCTGAGTGAATTCAAACGTACGCTTAAGGTCTTTGGCGATAATTTTGAAGGGTTGCCCGGTGTGTTCAAAAGTCGCTTTTGCGCGAAGGCTCGATACAGGAATAGCTATGGAGGGATAGCCATAGACAACAGCATGTTCTCCAACAAGGATGATTTTTGCACAGGCACTAGAAGTTAGGTTAGTTGACATAAAGAA
>JANQRM010000060.1 GCA_028284565.1 Anaerolineae bacterium
GATGCAATATCTCATCGGCAAGATACGACCCGACTGCATGACATTGCTGGAATCCATGTCCTGAAAATCCTTGCGCGAGGAAAAATCCGTTGACTTGGGGTGACTCCCCTACAATCGCGTTGCCATCGAAGGTGTTGATTGCATACAAGCCTGTCCAACCATCAATGAGCTTGAGGTGTTCCATCTCTGGGCAATAGTGCGCCATATCTTCCCAAAAGTAATCCAAGAATAATTGACGTTTCACGGTGAAATCAAAGCCGATGGGATCAACAGAAAGGGACTTGCCAACGGCAAAGTGATTGCTGTTTTCATGGTGGAGATAAATACCTGACGGGAATATGATGAGGGGCAAACGTGTGTCACTTGAGACGGGCGTTTCGATGTGGAAGACATGGCGCATGGTGGGTGCGATGGGCAAGTCGATTCCGATTTGCTTGGCGATGGCGACCCCCCACGCTCCCGCACAATTAACTACATGATTTGCAGAAAGAGACTGTCCATCGGCTAAGGTCACGCCATGTGCTTGACCCTTATCCACATTCACCGAAGCTACTTCAGCGACGATAAAGTCTGCGCCTAAATCGACGACTTTGTTTTTGTAAGCAATCAACACAGCATAGGGGTCCATTGTGCCATCGTTTACGCCGAATGTTCCCCCTGCAATCGTGCTGGGGTTAATAAATGGATAATGTTCTTGGACTTCGCTGGGTTCGAGCCATTCCACTGTACAGCCCATAGACTGTTGCAGTTTCATGCCGTCGATTGCCGATTCACGCCCGCCTTCATCGCTCAGGAATAGATTGCCCTCTTGATGAAATTGAATATCTGGCTTCTCGTCGCCCACTGCCATATCGTCTGCAAAGGTGGCAAGTGCTTTCATCCCATATTGTGAGATGAGGATGTTCTCTTTGGTGTTGAATTGAATGCGAATATTGCCATCGGAGAGGGTCGTCGAGGCTTTTTCATAGGTAGGGTCTCGTTCAATGATGGCGACCATGAGTGTCGAATCGCGCTTCAGCAGGTGATACGCTGTGGCACAGCCCATCACGCTCCCGCCGATACAAATGACATCATAAGATTGCATAAACCGACTCTTCCTGTATGGTATAAAGGTATTCTATCGTTCAAGAAACCTGCCAGCAAAATCTGGGAGGCAACCCATGTCTGTTAAACGTGAACTCCAAACAGCCCGACAACTTATCCGCTTGGGATTGGATGATGAGGCGCGGGATATACTCCACACGATTGATCATCCAACTGCTGAAAAATGGCTGAATCAATTGGAATCTGCTCAACACAAAGAAGAACTTGATGATGCAGAGGATAATACCCCGCAACAAGCGACAACGAATCCGCTGTTTATCATCGTAGGCAGTGCTTTCGTGATTGTTTTGTTGGTCATGGGGATTAGTGCTTTAAGTATTCCTAATCCACCACGACGCGATGTGGCACAAGTGGCGGTGGTTGGTGATTGTGATGCTCAATCTTGGGTGGATGCTGTCGGCGGTCATATGGCAAATGTTGTGAATTACAACCTGTTCCAGATGGTGACCTATGATGGGAGTGGTATTTTGGTCTTGCTCCCGGATGCCAAGAATAATCTTGTTGCATCAATCCAAGCGGACATTGTGACCGTACAGAATACGCCTGTACCGGGTTGCATTGCGAATGCCCGTGAGCATTTACTATCGAGTCTGAACCATCTATTGGACGGGACGCTCAATTTTGACCCGAATAATCCAACTCCAACATTTAACAGCCTTGCCCGTGCGGTTGAACAAAGTCAAGCGGTGTTGCAGGTTCTTGAACCCTATGATGTGCGTTATGTGGGCTTGTCGCGGGTAGCTGAATCTCAACTGACGGATTCGGAATGTCCAGCCTATGAATGGGTGTTCCAGCAGATGTATCGTGAGACACAGTTGGTCTTGATGGTTTTCTTCACGCAGTCGATATTTAATCAGCCAAATGGAATCGCAACAGCGCAAGCGACGCTACAACATATCGACAGTCAAACCGCACGCCTTCGTGATACCACGCCCCCCGCTTGCTTGGAGGATGCGCGAACCCACCTACTCACGATGATGGATGAACTGGCTGGGGTGTTTGAAGCTCTGTTGGATAATGATCAAGTTCGTGCTAGCCGACATAACAACGCCCTCAATGATGCCCTACTGGAGTTCTATATTACCATTCAAGAATTGGGGGTTAATATCCAACCTTTTGGCTATGGTATTGGGTCGTAGCAAAAATAAACCGCCAAGATACAGAGGAAAAGGTACGTAGTTTTACGGATATTTCGCAATCTTAATGCTATTTTTCAGGATTCGAGCATATGCTGAATTTACCATGCAGTTAAGGAGAATAGCAGATGCTTGCTTCACCAGACCCTTATCAACAACCTATGCTTGCATTTGATTCACTGTCCGATTCGGTATTGGACAACGCCTTTCAACACATGGCGCGTTTGATAGATACCTCATTGCAAGACAAGTTCTCGGAATTTTTGATGAATCGCCTGTTGGAAGTCGAAACTCTACGGAATGCCGTTGTATCGAGTGCTTACCCGGTATCCGCAGAGTCGTATCGTCGGATATTATTAGAGGCGATGAACGATATGCTCAACGCCCTTTCGGAATGTATTGCGGATAATTGGGCTGTGGGTCTCGCTTATGCGCGCTCAGCGAAAATCGAATTTGAATTCGCCCAGCTAGAACGTGCCATAGCTAACTAAACTGTAAAGACACCCACCGACTGTGGGTTGTGATTGGGGAAAAGGGTCTCCGCAGACAGGTTCTTCAAGCGTGTACTCAACAATTCAACCAATACATCTCGATAATCAATTGTGATGGCGAGGTCATTGCGGTCTAAGGCTTCGGGTGCAAGCGTGGGCCATTGGGTAACGACAGGCGTTGCGACTACATTGCCACTCATTACCAGCATCGCGCCACCATGTCCATGATCTGTCCCGCGTCCACTATTTTCCTTCAATTGCCGACCAAACTCGGACATGACCACCACCGTGACCTTGTTCATATCCACACCCAAGTCTTGATGGAATGCCGCCAGCCCTTGCGATAACTGAGTCATCAGGTTGGCTTGTGTGCCTTGTGCGCCACCTTGATTGACATGCGTATCCCATCCACCTAAATCGACACATGCCGCTTCTAAGCCGACATCTGCCCGAATTAGTGCGGCGGTTTGTCGCAATGCCATCGCAAAGTCGTTTTCGGGATAGACCGCGCCATTTTGGGGAACATAGTTTTCATAACCAACACTCGCAACCAAATTGATTGCCTCTTGGGTGGCGATTGCACTGTTGTGTAGGGTCTCTTCTTCCACTTCATAGAGGGACTTCAGCGATTCCATCATCTGCATCGCCATGTTGACATCGCCTTGCAAGTGATAATCAATAATCGACTTCATAGAGACGACGGAGGGTGCGCCGACGAGTTGCATCTGCACGGATGTTCCCCAACCAATCCCGCGAATCGGGGAGGTATTGCCATTTTCGATTGTCGCTAAATGTCGCCCAATCCAGCCATTACGGAGGTCATAATCCCCTGGTGTTCCACGTTCCATAAAATCCATCGCCTCAAAGTGTGAACGGGTTTCGTGGGGAGACCCGGTAGCATGCACAGCCGTCATATTGCCGCCTTTAAAAATCGGCAAGAGGGATTCAAGCGAGGGATGCAGTCCAAAGAAGCCATCCAAATCCAGCACTTTCAACTCCGCACTATCATCTGGACGAGGGATAGCAATTCGGGGACGCGCGTCGTAATAAGCATCTTCGGCATAGGGGACAATCATATTCAAAAAGTCTGCGCCACCCCGCAAAAACACGGAGACAAGTTTATCCCCCGGCGGGTCATTATAGGGTTGAGCAAATGCCAAACGAGGCATCCAACCGGGCAAGCCCGCATACGCCGCCGCCATGCCCGTGAAGATGGCACTCTTCTTTAACATCTCCCGCCGACTCATTGTTTTGTTCGACATGCGCCACTCCTTTTGCACCATTGTTTGATATTAGCCTAAGTCCGAACTGTCATGAGAGCATTGGCAGACTGTAAACTTTTTGCAAAGTTGTGGGGATGTGGATAAGCTAAATGGCTTAAGTGGATTAGGAAGTGGTCTCTCATGGCAAGGACAGTAGGTGTTGTCGGGATTGGCACAATGGGGATGTTGGTGGTGCAACTCCTCCTTGAAAACAATGTGACCGTTTTGGTTAGCGATCTTAATGCAGATGCCTTGCAACATGCTGAGACGTTGGGCGCGATTCCCACAGTTTCTCCAGCACAATTAGCCGAACAAGCGGACATAGTTCTCTTGCTACTGCCGGGACCGCTACAGGTGGAAGCCGTTTTGGCAGGAAATGGGGGATTGCTGACTGGTCAATATAAGGGTCAAATCCTCGTGGATATGAGTACAGTTGACCCCAAAACCACCCGTCGCATGGGAGAACTCGCTAAAGCACAGGAGTTTGATTATCTGGATGCACCAATT
>JANQRM010000065.1 GCA_028284565.1 Anaerolineae bacterium
CCGCTATTTATACCGAGCAGTCGATCAAGATGGTCAGATCTTAGACATTTTCCTGCATGAACGGCGCAATAAGTGTGCTGCGTTGCGTTTTTTCCGCAAGATACTGGGCACTACCCAGAATCTACCACGAATGTTAATCACTGATAAGCTCCGCAGTTATCCAGCCGCTCACCGGGCCATCTTCCCTAGCGTTGAGCATCGGAAACACAAAGGGTTGAACAACATCATCGAGAATTCGCGTAAACGGGTCCGGAAACGAGAGCGGTTTATGCAACGATTTAAGTCGTCCTGGTCTGCCCAACGCTTCTTGTCTGCTTATGAACTGATCTACGAACATGCTCGCCCCAAACGCCACCAAATGTGCGCAAGTGCTTATCGGTCTGCCCGAGATCAACGCCTGTCCGAATGGTAACAATTGACCTGGATGGCTACTTAAAACAATTCGTTTTCAGTAACTCGTCCTGACTCGAAACCACTGACCTTTAGTTAACTTGTCAATCCCCGTCTCGAAGTCAAGGAAATGAACCTATGGCGTGGGTACACCGAACATGGGATGCGAGCACAGGTGTATAGCAAGATATCGCTGGAGTATCAGGCGGAACGAGAACGGATCGAAGTTGCATTATTAGCTATAAAACAGGAAAATAGGGAATGTATCGCAAACCTTGATCCGGCTTTGACCATCATCGCTGAAATTGGTGAGCGATATGTAAGACAGGATGAGACGCAACAGCGGAACATTCTAAGGCAAATCGTCAGCAAGGTTGTCATTGGCACGAGAGGCACAATACTAAGACTGGAATTGCAACCGCCCTTTACGTATCTGAAAGCATTAGCGCAACGGGATGGTTTGCAAAACAAGCGTGAGAAAGAAGAGCCTCCCTCAATTGGAGGAAAGTCCAGCCAAAATCATGCTGGATGTTCGCTTCCGGTTGGGTTTAGTACCCCCAGTAGGACTCGAACCTACGCGCATGGTTCCGAAGACCACCGCTCTATCCACTGAGCTATGGGGGCTTGTTGACACTCATCATAGCAAAAAGTTGGCTTTGTCTCAACATAATATAACCACGAAACCTTGAGAGTAAGTTATACTGTGAGGAGATACAAGCGCGCACGAAGGGCAGGAATGATTGGAAAGACGGTTGGGGGGTATCAAATCCTTGAGCAAATTGGTGAAGGCGGGATGGCAACCGTTTATAAAGCCTATGATGAAGGGACTGACCGTCATGTTGCTATCAAAACGCTACCGCCCCGGTATGCCGACGATCCGGAGTTTGTTAAACGTTTTGAAATTGAAGCGCGAGCAATTGCACGGTTAGAACATCTCCATATTTTGCCCATCTTCGCTTATAGCGAGGATGATGGTGTGACCTATATGGCAATGCGCTACATGGATACGGGTACGCTGACGGATTATCTAAGCCAACAGACCTTATCATTTGCCGAGATTGCGCGTCTGCTCAAACAGATCGCCAGTGTGTTAGATTATGCGCATCGTCAACAGATTATTCATCGCGATGTGAAACCGTCGAATATCTTGCTGGATGATAATCCAAATGCCTTTCTACATTTTTGGGATTGCCAAGATGCTCTAGTCGTCCACGCAATTAACCCAAACCGGCTCACTCGTTGGCACACCACAATACATGGCTCCCGAACAATTCGATTCAGAAAGCCAAATCACCGCCAAAGCCGACCAATTTGCGCGTAGGATTATCGCCTACGAGATGGTGGCGGGGGTTCCACCCTATGTTGATCAAACCCCGTGGTCGATTATCGGATTGCATCAACGTGACGAACCTCTTCCATCACTCAGCGAATTTCGTCCTGACTTACCGATTGAAGCGGAACAAGCTATCCTAAGGGCATTCCCTCGCCAAGCTGACGCACGCTACCCGACCTGTTGTGAGTTTGCCAATGCTTTTGCCGAAGCCATCATCGGTATCACGCACACCAACAGCGCGAAAGCCGACACCCTTGATACCAAAGCCACCATGCACGGGTATCTCGATAGCCAGAACCTCCAGCCGTTACCTGATAGTCACACTCAAGTGGCAACTGATAAACTGCATATACCTCCAGCGACACGAGCAGGACAATCAAACCGCCGCTTGCTTCTGTTCGCCGGATCCTTGGCATCGCGATACTTGCAGTGGTACTTTTTCTGCCTCTATTGAATCAGACCGCGTCATTGATCGAAACACCAAGTCCAACTGAGGAAGTTGCAGGAAACAATAAGGACTCTGCGCCGTCAGACACCATTACCGCCATGACCATTCATTTTGAAGCGATTACTGTTGAAATACCTAGCAATTGGGAACATACTCGCGTCGAGAATATTGACATCGGTATACCAACAGGATGGAATGAGTTATCAATAGATGAGTTAATAGGAATTGTGAATTTGGTTTTTGATTCCAATGAAATGAGTCTCATACCAGTCTATGCTCCCAATGTAGACATACTGATTGGCAATTGGCTTGAATTCAGTGGTGTCGGCATCGTGATTGATGACTTAGGTTTGACCCTTCCTAGGACAGGAACTTTTCATGTCACGAGGTATCTTACATGTGGGTGAGTTTGAATTCTGGTATCAAGCCTACTCATTTAGCAAAGGGACGTTTTTGTATACCTTGTCTTTCGTCAGTTTCCCTAACAATATTGAGAGCAATCAAACCATTATTCAGCAAATGATTGCCAGCATCGAATTCGATAAAGAATAGCAAAATGCATCCTCTATCAATTTCCGTTGGAAAAGTCGGATTATGATTCGTCTCGAAGAATCGACGATGTCAATCCCTGTCACCATTCGCTGTATGGGCAATGAAGATCGCCATATTGCCACCACTGATCACCCGTTCAGTTTCGATAATCAAGTCATGCCGACCACATAACGCTGGAATCCCGCCATTTGCCATAAAGTAGCGATAATGACAAAAGTGTTCTTGTCCTGCAAGAAATTCCGAGATAAGGATAAAGACTTTATTGAACCAGCCTTGCGGAAACTTTAGACGTGCCGGATGAAAATAGACGATGGCAATTCGTCCCGTAGGCTTCAACACACGTTTCATCTCTTGGAGAATGGATTCGCGGAGCGAGGGCGACAATTCATGGATCATCAGGCTCGTTGTAATTAAATCAAATTGCGAATCACCAAACAGCAATTTTGATGCATCTGCCAATTGCAATCCTGCGCCCGAACCCAGTTTGCGCTGGGCAACCCGGAGCATAGATGGGGACATATCAACACCAAACACACGACACTTATGTACCAACAGCTTTTGCAGGAACGCCCCCGTCCACAGCCAATATCTAAGGCGATTGAACCTGCTTCTGGGCAAGTAGTTTCATACTGAGATTGAAGACACCCCAATTCATCGGTTCAAAAATACGATCATAAATGCCTGAGGTGAGCTTGTACACATCACGCATGACTCAAAGTCCCTAAAAATTGCTCAAGAGCTTGATTAATCGGGTTGGGGTTTTCGATAGTGGGCGTGTGTCCAGCCTTGGGGATAACAATCAGTTGCGAGTCTGGAATCTGTTGATTCATCCGACGCGACTTTTCAAGGGGCAACGCCACATCTTCCTCACCAACCAGAATCAGTGTCGGCAGATTGATGCGATTCAACGACTCATAAACACTGCCCCGTCCAGCCGCACCTTCCAAAGCCCGTGAAATACCCGTTACGTTCAGGGATGCCAGATAGTCTCGCCAATGCTTGCGTTCCTCTGCCCGATTTGAATCCGCCAGAAAGGTTGTGCCAAACATGATTTTCATAATGCGATCCACGACAGGACCTGTGCCAACAAGTTGAGCAATGACCGCCAGCAGTCGATATTGCAGATGCTTGAAAAAAGGCTCAGCGTCCGACGAACTGTCGATGAGGATTAGAGAGCGCAACAGCTCTGGATGATGAATTGCCAGACGCAAACCGACGAAACCACCCATGGATAACCCCACAAAATGGCAGGGCGCAAGATCAAGTTCCTTAATCAGGGCGACGGCATCATTCGTGATGGAGTCGATGTCGTATCCCGTTTGGGGAAGCTCGCTCTCACCTTGTCCACGATGGTCATAGGCGACACAGCGATACCGATCGTGCAAATGTGCGATTTGAGCGTCGTACATCTGATGGTTGAACAAAAAACCATGTGAGAACACAATCGTTTCGGCATCCGTGTTCCCGCTGTCGGTGTAATACAATTGAGTCCCATTGACGGCAACCGTGGGCATGTTCACTCCTCCTCTGCAAGTCTGTTGATGCACCAATACCTATGCTCCTTTGAGTGTAACATAGAAACTAGAGTCATCATTCACACTGATCGACGCTCAATCGAAATCGCTGGGTAAAGTCGGATTGCGATAATGCGTAAAGAACCGTCGCAGTTGGGACTCGGTCACTCGTGGCGTTGATAAGGGTGGCAAGTCATCCTCCGCAAAGAAGCCTGTCGCCAGTATCTCATGAGGATGCAAAATCGCTCCCTCTCCGCCGATGATTTCACATAAGAAAAACACCTTGTAGGCATGGAATACGCTGGGAGGATGGGGATGTTGATTACGGTCATAGAGCGCGAGTAGTTTGCTAGCTTTTGTCCGATAACCCGCCTCTTCCCAGATTTCACGTTCTATTGCCGACGATGGTGAATCGCCGATGTCAGCCCAGCCGCCGGGCAAAGTCCAGCCTTCATCCACACGCTCTTGTACGAGCAACACCTTGCCATCCCGAAAGACCACACCACGTACATCAATCTTGGGTGTGATATGCCCTTCATCATGCGTGAACAAGGTCTCAACTTCACTTTGCTCCAATTGCGAATTGGCGGATGTGATTTCTGTGGCAATCTCTCGCACTTGACGATAGCGTTCTGCGTCGAATTCATGGGGTTCATAGCTCAGTCCAGTTTCGGCAATAGCAAGTAAACGGCGCGCCCAAGCCAGCCATTGTGGGTTCGTCATGATGATTATCGCTTTCTATGCTGTAAACAGAGTATCCAAAACAGATACACTCTAGCCTATTCATCTGCTGACTCCAAGGTACCCTTATACTAGGCTTATGGGACAGAGAAAGTAGCTTCAATTGCTTGACTTTGACACATAAATTATGCTATAGTTAGAACTTATGTTCCATGAAATTATTGTGTGATTTGCCTATGCATCAACTCAAATCAAAAACCAACCGAATTCTTACTTGTCATAGGTAGTATGGCGGGAAGTGGCGGGAAGCCCCTTGCCAACCGCCGGCGGATAAAAAGTAAACCAACATTTGACAAACTCAATTCAAACCTAAACCGAGATACTCCCGATGAAAAAGAAGAAAAACCAATCACTAAGACGCAGGTTCGTCACAATTGCACTGAATAGCTTGTTCATCTGGCTACCTGTGGTATTCACGAATGCCTTTCTATGGGCGAATGAGCGTATGATGGTTGAGCCGATTCATCAATCGGTGACGGTGCTTTTCAGTCAACAAGCCTACTTAATCAGCATAGCAGTGATTAGCCTTGTGGTGATGGGTATCTATCTCTGGTTGATGCGTACATCGCGCTTGTATATCTTGGGGATTGTCGCCCTTGTTCCTCTTGTGATTGGGTGTTGGATGGTTTGGGTATTAGTAGGTCCCAGAATTCGCGTTGCTGATGAAGTAGCAATTGACGATACAACCTATCTCGCAGTGATGACGAGCTCGTTTGGGCATGGTGAGTTTCATCTCTATGAGTGTATACATCAAAGCTGTTTGAGGCATGAAGTCACCTATCGAGATAGTGGGTCATTTCGTGATGGAACTGTGCAACTGATTTCCGATAATCAAATTATTTTGGAAGCCGACGATGGATATGATATTGAAATTTGCCAATTCGATATCGAAACATATGAAGTTAAGTGTGTTTGAGCAGACTGAAGTTTTGTCATGACGAAAGAGAAAAAGAAGAAACATCAATCACGAAAACAGAGCTTACAAGAAATAGCGGGGCTTGGTGTACTCGTGCTTTTGCCTGCTATTTTCACGGGGCTTCATCTATTTACACAACGCTTTGTGTTTGACGGTGTGTTCCCTCAACTGCAAATGACGGTATTTGATTTACCTGCGTATCTGATTGCTGTGGTCATCATCGCCATTGTTGTGGCGCGATACTTTACGATACGTATTCGAGATAGTCGTTTATACGGGGTGTGGTTTGTCTATCTTGTGCTTGTCACTTGTTTTTCTGTCCTCATCTGGTCGATGAGTGGATTCCGATTTCGGGTAGACGATGAATTAACCATCGGCACGACAACTTATTTTGCCGTTAATGCCCCTGCTGATAATATTCAGCTGGATTTTTATGTCTGCGAGAATCGGCTCTAGTACAGTGTATCCATTGCTGGACAAAAGCGGTGGGCGATCTAAACTGGCAAGCCTACAATACAATGGCACCAACCAGACAATTATTGTAGAAACATGGATTAATGGCGTTGATTATAGTTGTCCATTCCATTCCGAAACACATGAGGTTCAGTGTTATTCCGCAGATTGAGGACTTGGCATGATAAAAGAGAAAAAGAAAAATCAAACTCGGAAGCGACGATTTTTTATCCTTCTTCGGAATAGCCTAATTCTATTCACACCTGCTATTTTCACGATTTTTTATGAAATTGTAGTTCACCGTATTATTCACCAACCTGCTCACCCATTAATGCCTAGAATTTTTAATGATGGTATTTATCGGGTTGTTCTTGTTGGACTTTGTATTCTTCTGATTGTTATGTTGTTTCGTAAATCACAGAAACGAACGCATTTTTTTGCGGGATTGTTCGTTGTTGTTCTCAGTTCGATTATTTCTATAAGTCTATTGATTAGCTTTGTTATTGAAGAGGAGTTATATTTAGATGATACGTTGTACATCCTCGGCAATGTTAATACTAACTCCCAAATTGTTCTTTTTGATTGCGACAGTCAAATCTGTAAGCCTCAAATTGCAGATAATTTGGGACTAGTCTTTCTGAATGCGGATATTTATTTGGAAGTCGGTGACACACCTCTCATTCATATTCATATTGTTGACAGACTTGGAACAAGAACTTTCACTTATGATAGACGCACTCGCCATCTATCACATGGGAACTACACATACAATTAAAAGCTAGCGTATACCAATAGGTTGATTCTTTAATCAATATTGACAACATATTATCAAGTCGCCTATATTGACTCTATCAAGGTCTACTAATTGAGGAGTTGATGATGGTTGCAGATGCGGTGATTCGGCATGGGTTGGAGGGTGTGATAGCAGGCGAAAGTCGGTTGAGTTATATCGACGGGCTGGCAGGTGAATTGGTCATCGGGGGCTATGCGCTGGAAGCAATCGCGGGACGTGCCACCTTCGAGGAGATGGTCTATCTGCTGTGGCATGACCGCCTGCCGAATGAAGCAGAACTCAATGCCTTTAAGCAGGAACTTGTCCCCTATCAGCATCTGCCAGAAGCGACGCTGACCCTCTTGCGTGCCTGTGCCGAACAAGGCTTGCCTGTGATGGATGCGCTACGAATGGGTGCGGACACGCTGAGTTTGGTCAAGACAGAGAGTGTGCAAGATACCGTGCGTCTGTTGATTGCGTCCTTCCCGACGATTGTG